>JBJTYJ010000131.1:0-15620 GCA_046082705.1 Actinomycetota bacterium
GAGATGGTGATGCCTGGTGACAATGTGACGATGACGGTGGAGTTGGGTAAGCCGATCGCGATGGACGAGGGTTTGCGTTTCGCTATTCGTGAGGGTGGTCGCACGGTGGGTGCGGGTCGCGTCACGAAGATCATCAAGTAAGGGAAACGGAAACGACCATGGCTCAAAGCATCCGCATCCGTCTCAAGGCGTTCGACCACGAGATCATCGACCAGTCGACGCGCAAGATCGTCGAGACGGTGACGCGTACCAACGCGTCGATCCGTGGCCCGATCCCGCTGCCGACCGACAA
The DNA here is from genome assembly GCA_046082705.1 of Actinomycetota bacterium. GTDB lineage: Bacteria > Actinomycetota > Acidimicrobiia > Acidimicrobiales > Ilumatobacteraceae > F1-20-MAGs119. Next base: position 293 of record JBJTYJ010000131.1, read on the forward strand.
GCACCGCTTCACGGTCATCCGTGGACCGCACGTCGACAAGGACTCTCGCGAGCACTTCGAGATGCGCATCCACAAGCGGCTCATCGACATCGTTGACCCGAACCAGAAGACGATCGACAGCCTGCAGCGCATCGAGTTGCCGGCGGGTGTCGACATCGAGATCAAGCTCCAGTCGAACTGAGTTATCGACAGAGAACAACAATTTCTTAGGAACTTCTTAGGGCCGGCGCGTGCAGCGCCGGCCCTTTGCGTTGTAGAACGAGTCCATGAGTATTTGGAACGATTCGAATCCGAACGAAGCGATCCCCACAATTCAGCCGCACTGGACGCCCATCACCGCCCAGTCCCCGTTGCCACCACCACCGCCCGTTCCGCCGTCATCGGCACCACAGGGTCAGTCGACACCGCGTTCCCGCCGACGCGGTCTCCGAGTCGTGGGCTTGGCGCTCGTGTCCGCCGTGTCTGCGCTCGCCGGCGCGGCCATCGGCGTGGTCGCCACACGTGACGACGACAAGATGATCACCACTGGAACCTTGGTGACCGTCGAACCAACCGATGGCGATGAAGTGAGCGAAGCGACGACACAGATCGGCAAGATCGCCGCTGCGGTGGCACCGAGCGTTGTCACATTGACGGCGACAACCACGGGCCAGATGAGCGAAGGTGAGTCCGTTGGAACGGGTGTCATCATCAATTCGAACGGTGAGCTCTTGACGAACGCCCACGTCGTCGAAGGCACCAAGACCGTGCAGGTTCGACTGATGAACGAAACAGAACCGGTGAAGGGAACGGTGCTGGCCTCCGACCCGCAGAACGACCTTGCTCTGGTAAAGATCAATGCGACGGGCCTGACCGCCGCGGTGTTCGCCGACCCGAAGGACGTGCGGCTCGGCGACCCCGTCGTTGCGATCGGTTATGCACTGAACCTTGATGGTGGCCCCAGTGTCACCTCTGGCATCGTCTCAGCGATCGGTCGCACGATCACCACCGAAAGCGGCGCGCTCGACAGGCTCATCCAAACCGATGCCGCGATTTCGTCGGGCAATTCCGGTGGTCCACTCGTGAACGACAAGGCCCAGGTGATCGGCATCAACACCGCAGTTGCGCGTGGTGACATGGGAACCGCAGCCAACAACATCGGCTTTGCAATCTCGACCGAGGAGGTGTTGCGCGTCGTTGAGACGCTGCGCGACCAAGCCAATGGCGTCGAGCGCAAGCAGGGCTTCCTCGGTGTCGGTCTCACCGATCGCACGGATGGCGGCCAGGGTGCGGTCATCGCCAACGTCGAAGACGACTCGCCCGCCTCGAAGGCCGGCATCAAGTCGGGTGACGTGGTGGTTGCGATCAACGACGTTCCGATCACGGGTCGCACGGGCATGATTGCCGTCGTTCGCGACGCCCAGCCCGGCGACACGATCAAGATCAAAGTCGAGCGCGCCGGCAAGCCGGTCACGCTCAACGCGACACTTGTCGAACGCGACACCTCCAACGACTAACAGGGCTCTCACAACACTCGAGGTTTCTCGGCGCGCCCAGGTGCAGGTTTCGGCAAGATTCGCGCCGAGATCTCTCCTCGGGTTCTCGGTGTGTAATTACCCGCTTTCTGCTACTTCGCACACCGAGATACGGGCCACGTGCGACATAGTCTGAATGTTGTGAGCGTTCTCATCAGCGATGCGGATGTCGAGTCGTACCGACGCGATGGGTTTGTTGTGTTGCGGGATGTGGTTCCACCGGAAGTGGTCGATGCTCTTGCGGTCGGCGTTGAGAAGAACATGGCGAGTCCGAGCGACTGGACGAACGACTACACACCCAAAGGTGCGGGCGGTCGATTCTTCGACGACTACGTGAGCTGGCAGCGAATTCGGGAGTTTCGGGATACTGCTCTCAACGGACCGTTGCCTGAGATCGCGGGTGGTCTCATGGGAACCCGTCGTCCGCGGTTCTTCCACGAACACGTTCTGGTGAAGGAACCCGGAACCGTGACGCCGACCCCTTGGCACCACGATGACCCCTATTACGGAATCGACGGCATCGACAATGTCAGCCTGTGGGTGCCGCTCGACCCGGTTCCGGAGTCGGTCGCCCTCCGCTGTGTTCGTGGCAGCCACGCCACGGGTCGTCGGTTCATCCCCAACCGCTTCACAGACGACTCCCCGTACGTCACAAATGCACAAGGTTTCGAACTGATGGGGGATCCGACGAGATGGTGGAGCGATCCCGGTGTGTGTGCCTGCCCGGCCAAGCCCGGGGACGTCGTCGCCTTTCATTTCCGAACCCTCCATGCGGCACCCGGGACTGAAAATCATTTAGCGAGGCGGCGGGTTGTGAGTTTCCGCTACGTGGGCGACGATGCCCGCTGGGCCCACCGCCCGTGGACCACTTCGCCCCCGTTCGCGGATGCCAATCTGGCGCCCGGTGACCTGCCGGACGAAGCGCGGTTTCCCACGATCAAGCTCAAATAAGTGGTCCCCGGGTCATGTGGGCCCCTTTTTGGGTGTGTCCAGTAGCGAAAAGCGGGTAATCACACACCGAGAACACTGGGGGAAAAGGGGGGAGGGCCCGATAGCGTTCGCCCCTCAATCGACGTCCGCGTGCGCCCGGCAACGGGAACCTCACGGCACAACCGAACTCAGTGCTCCGTCGGCCCCGCCGCACGGAGCATTTGCGTGAATAAGTCAAGTCAACTCCTCGAGAAAAAGGGTTGCCGTTATGGCACAAAAAGCGATCGTCGGCGAAAAGGTCGGCATGACACAAGTGTGGGGCGACGACCAGCGCGTCATCCCCGTCACTGTGCTGCGCGTTGAACCAGCGCGCATTGTCCAGGTGAAGACTGGTGAGCGCGACGGCTACAGCGCGGTCCAGGTCACCTACGGCCACAAGGAAGCGAAGAAACTGAACAAGGCCGAAGTTGGACACTTCGAGAAGGCCGGTGTCACACCGGGTCGCCGTCTCGTCGAGTTGCGTCTCGACAGCGTCGATGGTTTCGAAGTCGGCCAAGAGATCACCGTCGAGACGATGGTTGCCGGCGAGCGAGTCGATGTCACCGCCATCAGCCGCGGCAAGGGTTTCGCCGGCGGCATGAAGCGCCACAACTTCAGTGGTCAAGGTGCCAGCCACGGCAACCACAAGCACCACCGCGCGCCGGGTTCGATCGGTTCTTGCTCGTTCCCTGGTCGCGTTTTCAAGGGTCTGAAAATGGCCGGCCACATGGGCCACGAGCAGGTCACGACGTTGAACCTCGAAGTCGTGCAGGCCGATCTCGAGCGCGGCTTGTTGCTCGTCAAGGGTTCTGTTCCCGGCCCGAACGGTGGAGTCGTCATCGTCCGCAACGCAGTGAAGGCGAAGTGAAGTCATGCCCTCGGTAACCGTGAAAACAGCAGCCGGCAAAGACTCCGGCAACATCGAACTCGCAGCATCGGTCTTCGGCGTGCAGCCGAACGTTCCGGTCATGCACCAAGTCGTCACCGCGCAGTTGGCACACCGCCGTGCGGGAACGCAAAGCACGAAGACCCGCTCGGAAGTTTCGGGTGGTGGCAAGAAGCCGTTCAAGCAGAAGGGCACCGGCGGCGCACGTCAGGGCTCGACGCGTGCACCGCACTACAGCGGTGGTGCCGTTGCACTCGGGCCCAAGCCCCGCAAGTACGGCCAGCGCACGCCGAAGAAAATGATCAAGCTTGCACTCGCGTCTGCACTGTCGGATCGCGCAAACGAAAACCGCATCGTCGTCGTCGATGACTGGTCGTTCGCCGCACCCAGCACCAAGTCGGCATCCGCCGCACTCAAGTCGCTCGGCGTGAGTGGTTCGGTTCTCGTCGTCGTCGGCGCGAACGATGTGAACGTCGCGAAGAGCTTCCGCAACCTCCACGACGCACAGGTCATCGCGGTCAATGAACTGAATGCGTACGACGTGCTGTGCAACGAGTGGGTCGTCTTCACCAAGTCGACCCTTCCCAAAGAAAAGGACGGCGAGTGATGAAGGATCCCCGCGACATCATCCTGAAGCCGATCGTGTCCGAGAAGTCGTACGCATTGATCGAGCAGGGCGTCTACACGTTCGAAGTCGACCCGTCGGCCAGCAAGCCCGAGATCCACGATGCAGTCGAGGCGATCTGGGGCGTCAAGGTCGCCAAGGTCAACACGATGAACCGCAAGGGCAAGGTCCGCCGCACGCGCGGTTCGAACCGTCTTGGCAGTCGCAAGGACACCAAGCGTGCCCTCGTCACGTTGGCCGCCGGCAACGAGATTCCGTTGTTCGAGAGCTGACCGAGAAGAACCGAGAGAACAGAGCACACTCATGGCAATTCGCAAACGGAAGCCCACCAGCGCAGGTCGTCGTTTCCAGACCGTTTCCGATTTCTCCGAAATCACGAAGTCGACTCCGGAAAAGACGCTCCTTGCGCCGCGCCCCCGCACGGGTGGTCGCAACGCATATGGCCGCAAGACAGCACGTCACCGCGGTGGCGGACACAAGCGCCAGTACCGCGTCATCGATTTCAAGCGCAACAAGGACAGCGTTGCCGCCAAGGTCGTCGCCATCGAATACGACCCGAACCGCACCTGTCGCATCGCGCTTCTCCACTACGTCGACGGAGAAAAGGCATACATCCTTGCGCCGAAGGGCCTTGAAGTTGGCGATCGCGTCGAGTCAGGCCAGGGTGCCGACATCAAACCGGGTAACGCGCTTCCGCTGCGTTTCATTCCGGTCGGTACCACGGTGCACAACGTCGAACTGCGCCCCGGCCAGGGCGGCAAGATCGGCCGTTCGGCCGGTATGGCCGTTCAGCTGGTCGCAAAAGACGGCGACTTCGCAACGCTGCGCATGCCGTCGAGCGAAATGCGTCGCGTGCTCATCGACTGCCGCGCAACCGTCGGCGAAGTCGGCAACTCCGAGCATGAACTCATGAAGATCGGCAAGGCCGGTCGTAATCGTTGGAAGGGTGTGCGTCCGCAAAGCCGCGGTGTCGCCATGAACCCCGTCGACCACCCGCTCGGTGGTGGCGAAGGCAAGACCTCGGGTGGACGTCCCGCCGTGTCGCCGTGGGGTAAGCCCGAAAAGCGCACGCGCAACACCAACAAGGCATCGCAGCAACTCATCGTTCGTCGCCGTCGTGGCGGCAAGGGTCGGAGGTAAGAAATGTCACGCAGCCTGAAGAAGGGCGCGTTCGTCGACGAGCACCTGTTGAAGAAGGTCGATGCCGCGAACGCAGATACCGACCGCAAGGTCATCAAGACCTGGTCGCGCCGTTCAACGGTGATCCCCGACATGGTTGGACACACCATCGCAATCCACGATGGTCGCAAGCACGTCCCCGTGTACATCTCGGAGTCGATGGTTGGTCACAAGCTCGGTGAGTTCGCGCCGACTCGTACCTTCAAGTTCCACTCCGGCCAGGAAAAGAACGTGAAGGGCAACTAATGACCGGTCCCAAGCTCAACGAACGTTCCTTCGTCGCCGGCGAGAAGACGGGCTCCAAGGCCGTCGCGCGCTGGGTGCGTATGTCGGCATCGAAGGCACGCCCCGTCCTCGACCTCATCCGCGACAAGGACGTCCAGACCGCCGAAGAGATCCTGAAGTTCACGACGCGCGAAGCCGCGCACGTGATCCGCAAGGTCCTCGCCTCCGCCGTCGCGAACGCAGTTGCCAACGACGAACTCGACGCAGAGACCCTCTACGTGAGGGCATGCTTCGCCGACGAGGGCCCGACGCTCAAGCGTTTCCGTCCTCGCGCAAAGGGTCGTGCGGGTCGCATCAACAAGCGCACCTGTCACATCACCGTCGTCGTCGGTGTCATGGACGATCGTCGTCTCAGCGTCTTCCAGGCGAAGAGTGCAACGCGCGGTGTCACCCCGGCAACCGCAGCTCGTCGTGCACGTGTCGAGCGCAGCCGTCAGCGTGCGGCCGCCGCAAAGGACGAAGCCGCTCCGGCCGCGAACGAGTCAACCGAAGCCGAAACCACCGCAACCGCCGACACGAACGGCGAGGAGAACTGATGGGCCAGAAAGTCAACCCCTACGGCTTCCGCCTCGGTGTCACCACCGACTGGAAGAGCCGTTGGTTCAGCACCCGCGAATACAAGGAATACCTCACCGAGGATTGGAAGATTCGCGAGTACCTCATGGGCGCACTCTCCGACGGCGCAGTGTCGCGCATCGAAGTCGAGCGCACCCGTGACAAGTTGCGCATCGACGTGCACACCGCACGTCCCGGCATCGTCATCGGCCGTAAGGGTGCAAAAGCCGACGAACTGCGTGCGGGTCTCACACGTATCACCGGCAACCAGAAGGTTCAGCTGAACATCGTCGAAATCAAGTCGGCCGAACTCGACGCCGCACTCGTCGCACAGGGCGTTGCCGACCAGTTGGTCAACCGCATCGCTTTCCGTCGTGCCATGAAGCGCGCCGTGCAGAACGCACAAAAGAACGGTGCCCTCGGTATCCGTATCCAGTGTTCGGGTCGACTCGGTGGTGCCGAAATGAGCCGCACCGAGTGGTACCGCGAAGGCCGCGTTCCGCTGCACACGCTGCGCGCCGACATCGACTACGGCTTCCGCGAGGCACGTACGTCGTCGGGTCGCATCGGCGTCAAGGTGTGGCTGTACAAGGGCGACATTCTTCCGTACAAGGCGCAAAGCGACGACAAGATCTCGCGTGAAGCAGCGATGGCCGTGGGCGAAACGTCGGGCCAATCGCAGGTCGGCCGAAAGGTCGTGTCGAGCGCCGGACCAAAGGTCGCCGATGCAGAGGCCGAAGTTGCCCCCCTCATCAAGGAAGCAGACCCCGAGTTCGAGCGCCTTCTCGCAGAGGAAGAGGACATTGAGCGTCGCATCCACGATGCCCACGAGACACCGCACTTCCGCGGGTCGGAGGACTGATCAGTCATGTTGATGCCCCGCAAGATCAAACATCGCAAGCACCATCGCGGTCGCACCGGAGGAAACTCCAAAGGCGCAACCGAACTGGCCTTCGGTGAATACGGAATCCAGGCTCTCGAGCCGGGCTGGCTCACCGCCCGCCAAATCGAGGCCGCGCGTATCGCCATGACCCGCCACATCAAGCGCGGCGGCAAGGTGTGGATCAACGTGTTCCCCGACAAGCCCGTCACGAAGAAGCCTGCCGAAACCCGCATGGGTTCGGGCAAGGGAAACCCCGAGTTTTGGGTTGCCGTCGTGAAGCCCGGTCGCGTGCTCTTCGAACTGTCGTACCCGAGCGAGCAGACCGCGCGTGAAGCGCTGTCGCGCGCGGTCCAAAAGCTGCCCATCAAGGCCCGCATCATCACCCGCGAGGAGGCGATCTGACCATGGCGAAGAACACCGACCAGTTGCGTGACCTCGACCTCGCGGGTCTCGTTGCCGAACTGCGTGCGACCAAGCAAGAGGCGCTCAACCTCCGCTTCCGTCACGCAACCGGCCAACTCGACAGGACGAGCGAACTGCGCAAGGCGCGCCGTCGCATCGCGCGTCTCAACACACTCATCCGCCAGCGCGAAATCGCTGCCGCCGGAGCAGGGGAGTAAGTGATCACAATGTCCGAAGCAACCACCGAAGAGCGCAACGCCCGCAAGGTGCGCGAAGGCGTGGTCGTGTCCAACAAGATGGACAAGACCGCCGTCATCGCCGTCGTCGAGCGCGTGCGTCACCCGAAGTATGCAAAGTTCGTGCTCCGCACGAAGAAGCTCTACGCGCACGACGAGACCAACGACGTTCAGGTCGGCGACCGCGTGCGCGTCATGGAAACCCGACCGCTGTCGAAGAACAAGCGCTGGCGCGTCGTCGAAGTCGTGGAGCGTGCGAAATGATTCAGCAGGAGTCCCGTCTTCGTGTCGCCGACAACAGCGGTGCGCGCGAAGTTCTCGTCATCAAGGTTCTCGGTGGCACGCGCCGTCGTTATGCCTCGATCGGCGACGTCTTCATCGCAACCGTCAAGGACGCCATTCCCGGCGCCGGTGTGAAGAAGGGCGAAGTCGTGCGTTGCGTCGTCGTCCGCACCAAGAAGGAAAAGCGTCGTCCCGACGGCAGCTACATCCGCTTCGACGAGAACGCAGCCGTTCTCATCAAGGAAGACCTCACGCCGCGCGGCACCCGCATCTTCGGACCGGTTGGCCGCGAACTGCGTGACAAGAAGTTCATGCGAATCATCTCGCTCGCGCCGGAGGTGCTCTAGATGAAACTGCGTAAAGGCGACACCGTCGTGGTGATCGCAGGCAAGAACAAGGGCGAGCAGGGAGAAATCCAGGCCGTTCTTCCGAAAGAGAACAAGGTGCTCCTCGGCGGTCTCAACATCGCCAAGCGCCACACCAAGCCGCGCCAGGCGAACCAGCAGGGCGGAATCATCGACAAGGAAGTTCCCGTCGATGCCTCCAACGTCATGCTCGTCCACAAGGGCAAGCCGACGCGTGTTGGTTACAAGGTGAAGGCCGATGGCACCAAGGTGCGCGTCGCCAAGTCCACGGGTGAGGAGATCTGATGTCCACCACCACAACACCGCGTCTCAAGACCAAGTACGAAACCGAAATCCGCGAAGCGTTGCGCGCCCAACTCGGTGTGCAGAACGTGATGCAGATTCCGAAGATCGACAAGATCGTCGTCAACATGGGTGTCGGCAAGGCGACCCAGCAGCCGTCGCTGCTGGAAAGCGCCGTTGCCGACCTCACTGCGATCACCGGCCAGAAGCCGATCGTGACGAAGTCGAAGACCTCGATCGCGTCGTTCAAACTGCGTGAGAACCAGGCCATTGGCTGCAAGGTCACGCTGCGCGGCGATCGCATGTGGGAGTTCTTCGACCGACTCGTGTCGGTTGCGATCCCGCGTATCCGCGACTTCCGCGGTCTGCCCGCGTGGTCGTGGGATGGCCGTGGCAACTACACGTTCGGCCTCGCCGAGCAGACGATGTTCCCCGAAATCGAATACGACAAGGTCGATTCGCCGCAGGGCATGGACATCACCATTGTCACAACCGCAACCACCGACGAAGACGGCAAGGCATTGCTCGAAGCGTTCGGTTTCCCGTTCAAGCGCGGCAAGGACGCAGGTGCCAAGCCGAAGAAGGTCGTCCGTCGTCGTGGTCCCGGGGCTCCCGGCGCCAAGGGCAAGAAGTAAGAGGGCACAGGAAAAATGGCAAAGAAATCTTTGATCAACAAGGCGAACGCCAAGCCCAAGTACAAGGTCCGTGCGTACACGCGCTGCAAGCGTTGCGGCCGTGCGCGTGCGGTGTTCCGGAAGTTCGGCCTCTGCCGTCTGTGCCTGCGTGAGCTGGTGCACCAAGGCGAAGTGCCGGGCGTGACGAAGGCGAGTTGGTGAGGTAGCAACATGATGACCGACCCCATCGCCGACATGCTCACACGCATCCGCAACGCCAACACGGCGATGCACGATGAAGTGAAGATGCCGTCTTCCAAGCAAAAGCGCGCGCTCGCCACCGTCCTCAAGGCCGAGGGTTACATCGAGGACTTCTCGGTTGCCCCCTCGACCAAGGGTCCGGGTGACGTTCTCACCATCAAGCTCAAGTATTCCGCCGACCGCCATCGCACGATCTCGGGTCTCACCCGCGTCTCGACGCCCGGTCTGCGCGTCTACCGCAATGCAACATCAGTGCCCCGCGTTCAGGGTGGTCTCGGTGTTGCAGTTCTGTCCACCAGCCAGGGACTCATGACCGACCGTGAAGCGCGCAAGCGCAAGGTCGGCGGCGAAGTTCTCTGCTTCGTGTGGTGACCGGAGGAATCGACACATGTCCCGCATCGGAAAATCCCCCATCGCACTCCCGTCCGGAGTCGACGTCACCATCGCCAACGGCGCCATCACCGTGAAGGGCCCGAAGGGCACCTTGTCGCGCCCGATCCCGGGTGAGATCAGCGTCCGGAAGGACGAGTCGACCCTTCTCGTCGAGCGTCCGAACGACGAGCGTGACAACCGCTCGCTGCACGGCCTCACCCGCACACTCGTCGCCAACATGGTGCAGGGTGTCACGGGTGGGTTCGTCAAGGAACTCGACGTCGTCGGCGTCGGTTACCGCGCCGAGGCGCAGGGTGCCAACAAGTTGCGCTTGTCGCTCGGCTTCTCGCACCCCGTCATGGTCGACGCACCCGAAGGAATCACCTTCGAAGTGCCCCAGCCGACTCGCATCATCGTGAAGGGCATCGACAAGGAAGTCGTCGGCCAGGTGGCTGCCAACATCCGCTCGATCCGCAAGCCCGAGCCCTACAAGGGCAAGGGTGTGCGCTATCTCGACGAGCGCATCATCCGCAAGGCCGGCAAAGCAGGAAAGAAGTAAGGAGAGCGACCCATGGCATCAATCGCACAACAGCGTCACGAATCGCGCCTGCGTCGTCACCGTCGCGTCCGCAAGAAGGTCGTCGGTACCGCCGAGCGTCCGCGTCTCGCAGTTCATCGCAGCAACAAGCACATCACCGTTCAGCTCATCGACGACGACGCGGGTCGCACCATTGCAGCCGCTTCGACCACCGAAGCAGAGGTGCGTGGATCGGGCAGCGGTTCGACCGTCGCGGCAGCGACGAAGGTCGGCCAGGTTGTGGCGCAGCGCGCCAAGGCCGCCGGCGTCAGCAAAGTCGTCTACGACCGCGGTGGATACCTCTACCACGGTCGCGTCGCAGCGGTGGCCGAAGCCGCCCGTGAAGCAGGTCTGGAGTTCTGATGAGCAACGTCACAGCAAACGCACCCCTCGCGGGTGAGCCCGGTGGTCTGCGCGAGTCGCGCGTCATCACCATCAACCGCGTCGCCAAGGTCGTGAAGGGCGGACGTCGTTTTTCCTTCACCGCACTGGTCGTCGTCGGAGACGGCAATGGCAAGGTTGGCCTGGGCTACGGCAAGGCGAAGGAAGTTCCGCTCGCCATCCAGAAGGGCACCGAAGAGGCGAAGAAGAACCTGTTCGAAGTTGCTCTCGCCGGCTCGACCATCACACACCCCGTCATCGGTGAAGTCGGTGCGGGTCGCGTGCTCTTGAAGCCGGCTACCCCCGGTACGGGCGTCATCGCCGGTGGTGCTGCGCGCATCATTCTCGAAGAAGCAGGAATCCACGACGTGCTCGCCAAGTCGCTTGGTTCGGCAAACGCGATCAACGTCGCGCGCGCAACGATTCAGGGCCTGCAGTCGCTGCAGCGTCCCGACGTGGTGGCCGCTCGTCGTGGTCTCGCCGCCGAGGATTTCGTTCCGAAGGGAATGCTTCGCGCCTACAACGAGCGCAAGAAGTCCGGGGGAGCACACTGATCATGGCCGACAAAACCATCACCGTCACGCTCGTTCGCTCGAAGATCGGCAACAAGCCGAAGTCGCGCGGTACGTTGCGCGCACTCGGTCTGAACAAGATCGGCGACACCAACACGCTGCCCGACCGTCCCGAAATCCGGGGCATGATCGCGCGCGTTCCGCATCTCATCGAAGTGAAGGAGAGCTGACATGCGCGTCGATGAACTCGCACCAGCACCCGGTTCCGGCAAGCGCCGCAAGCGCGTTGGTCGTGGTATCGGTGGCAAGGGCGGCAAGACCGCAGGCCGTGGTACCAAGGGTCAGTACGCCCGCAATACCGTCGCACGCGGTTTCGAAGGTGGCCAGATGCCACTCAAGCAGCGCGTGCCGAAGTTGAAGGGCTTCAACAACCCGTTCCGCGTCGAATACTGCGCGGTCAACCTCGACTCGATCAACGAACTGGCTGAGTCGGAAGTGACCCCCGAAGTTCTCGTCGCGCGTGGCGTGGCCCGCAAGGGCAAGCCGATCAAGGTGCTTGCGCGCGGACAGATCACCCGTGCGGTGAAGGTCAGCGCACACGCGGTCTCGAAGTCGGCCGAAGCCGCCATCACCGCGGCCGGTGGCAGTGTCACCATTCTCCCGCCCACCTTCCGTGGTGTGCGTCCGCCCGCCAAGGGCAACCAGTTCACCAACCGATAAACGCGTCGGCGCCCCGCGCCGACGAAAAGGAGCACTGCAGTGCTGTCGAACATGAAGAACCTGTTCAAGGTCGCCGACCTTCGCAACAAGATCCTCTTCACGATCCTCATGGTCGTCATTTACCGCTTCGGTGTTGCCCTGCGCGTACCCGGCGTCGACGGTGCGGCGGTGCGTCAGTTGAACGAGGCCGCCAAATCGCAGGGTGCACTCGGCTTTCTGAACCTCTTCTCCGGCGGCGCGTTCGGGTCGTTCTCGATTTTCGCGCTCGGCATCATGCCCTACATCACGGCCAGCATCATCATGCAGGTGCTCACTGTCGTCATTCCGAAGCTCGAGGAGTGGCAGCAAGAGGGTGCGGTCGGCCAGCGCAAGATCACACAGTGGACCCGCTATGTGGCCATCGGTATCGCGGTGCTTCAGGGTGCGGGTCTCACCTTCATCTTTGGACAGGGTCGCGGTTCGGCGTTCTTCGGCGCCGCCGCACAGGCCCCCGACGTTGTGTTGCTCGATCCGTTCATGCCCCGTGCATTGCTCGTCATTCCGACGCTCGTCGCCGGTACGGCGTTTCTCATGTGGCTGGGTGAACTCATCAGTCAGCGAGGCATCGGCAACGGTATGTCGATGATGATCTTCGCCTCGGTGGTCAGTGGCTTGCCCTACAGCTACTACTCGATCCTGCAAAGCAAGAAGTTCGTTGTGTTCGGAATTCTCGTCGCGGTGTCGATCGCAATTCTGTATGCGGTCGTTCGCGTCGAGCTGGGCCAGCGCCGCATTCCCGTGCAGTTCGCCAAGCGCGTCGTTGGACGCCGGATGTACGGCGGCCAGAGCACCTACATTCCGTTGAAGGTCAACCAGGCCGGCGTGGTTCCGATCATCTTTGCATCGTCGATCCTCCTTCTTCCCGTGCTCGCCTCGAACATGCTGGGCAGCGCCGAAGGTTGGCGCGGGTCGATCGCGGGCTTCGTGAACGACTACCTCATCAACAGCCAAAACATGCTGTACATCTCGGTGTTCTTCCTCTTGATCGTCGCGTTCGCATACTTCTACAACTCGATCGCGTTCGACCCCGTGCGTCAGGCCGATCAGTTGCGCAAGCAGGGCGGCTTCATTCCGGGCATCCGTCCCGGTACGCAGACAGAAAAGTTCTTTGCCAAGACCGTGAACCGCATCACGTTGCCCGGTGCATTGTTCGTTGCGTTCATCGCGATCCTGCCGTACATCATTCTTTGGATCGGCGACGTCCAGTCGTTCCCCTTTGCTGGCACGACGGTGCTCATTGCAGTCGGCGTCGCGCTCGAGTTGATGCGTCAGATCGACAGTCAGTTGATGCTCCGCAATTACGAGGGATTCCTGAAGTAGCGGCCCGCCGCTCTTCGCACATCGCGGTGGTCGTCCCCGTGTTCAGGAACCTTTGATGTCGAAAGGCACGCGCATCGTTTTGTTGGGCCGGCAGGGCTCGGGCAAGGGCACTCAGTGCGTTCGTCTGTCGCGTCATTATGTTGTGCCGCACATCTCGACGGGTGACATGTTGCGCGCAGCCGTGCGTGAGAACTCACCGCTCGGTCGCGGAGTGGCCGAGGTGATCGGTTCGGGCGGACTCGTCGGTGACGAACTCATCGTCGAACTGGTTCGCGAACGCCTTGGCAAGGCCGACGCGCGACGCAGGGGATTCCTGCTCGACGGCTTTCCGCGCACAGTGGCCCAGGCCGAAGCCCTCGATGAGATCGGCAACGACAGTCCGTTGAATGCGGTGATCGACCTGGTCGTGCCCCGCGAGATGGTGCTCGAGCGACTGTCGGCGCGTCGCGTCTGTCGCGACTGCGGTGCGAACTACCAGGCAGGTCCGGTCGTGCGCTCGCCATGGACGTGCGACACCTGCGGCGGCGACGTGGTGCAGCGCGACGACGACACGCCCGAGTCGATCAACCGCCGGCTCGATCTCTACGAAACCCAGACCGCGCCCCTCATCGAGTACTACGGCGCCAGCGGCCGGCTGTTCCCGGTTGACGGCGTGGGCAGCCCCGACCAGGTCTTCGAGAGGATCACCACGGTCATCGATTCCCGCTAGGCCGGTTCCGGGAAGGGCCGGCTGGCCCGGTCGCCCTGTGGCGTCGGGTCCGGCCACCGATAGCCTGCCCTACGCCCTGTCGGGGGTTCCACCGTCATTTCGTCCCCTCCAACCGGCACATTGTTCGAAGCAAGACACACCAGAAAGTAAAAGGAGTCTCTCCTGGCCAAACCAAAGGAAGATGCGATCGTGCTCGAGGGCACCATCACCGAGTCCCTTCCGAACGCGATGTTCCGCGTCGAGTTGGAGAACGGTCATCAGGTGCTCGCGCACATCAGCGGCAAGATGCGCATGCACTACATCCGCATCCTTCCCGGCGACAAGGTTCAAGTTGAGCTCACCCCCTACGACCTCACCCGTGGTCGTATCACCTACCGATTCAAATGAAGTTGAAGTGAGAAGGCCATGAAGGTCCGCCCCAGCGTGAAGAAAATCTGTGAGAAGTGCAAGATCATCCGTCGCCGCGGCAACGTGATGGTCATCTGCGAGAACCCCCGACACAAGCAGCGTCAAGGCTGACCGGGTTAGAAGAAAAAGGAAGCATCAATGGCTCGTATTTCCGGTGTTGACATTCCGCGCGAAAAGCGCCTCGAAGTCGCACTCACCTACATCTATGGCGTCGGCCGTTCCACTGCACTGAAGATGTGCCGGGAACTCGGCATCGACCACAACCAGCGCGTGCGCAACCTTACCGAGGAAGAGACCAACCGCATCCGCGCGTACGTCGACGCCAATCTCACTGTCGAAGGTGACCTGCGCCGCGATGTGCAGCAGGACATCAAGCGCAAGATCGAAATTGGGTCGTACCAAGGTGTGCGTCACCGCAAGGGCCTGCCGGTTCGCGGCCAGCGCACGCACACCAACGCCCGCACACGCAAGGGACCGAAGAAGACCGTCGCCAACAAGAAGAAGGCAGTGAGGAAGTAATGGCAAAGCCAGCAGCAGGTGGGCGCCGTCCGCGCAAGCGCGAGCGCAAGCACGTCTCCGTCGGAGTCGTGCACATCAAGAGCTCGTTCAACAACACGATCGTTTCGATCACCGATCTCGAGGGCAATGTCATATCGTGGGCCTCGTCGGGTGGCGTTGGCTTCAAGGGCTCGCGCAAGTCGACACCGTTCGCAGCGCAGCTTGCAGCCGAAAAAGCCGCACGCGCCGCAATGGAGCACGGCCTTCGCCGCGCCGAAGTGCACGTGAAGGGCCCGGGGTCGGGTCGCGACACCGCTTTGCGCTCGATCCAGAACACCGGCATCGAAGTGTCGGGTATCAAGGACGTCACCCCGGTGCCGCACAACGGTTGCCGCCAGCCCAAGCGTCGGAGGGCCTGAGCCATGGCTCGTTACACCGGACCCAAGGTGCGCAT
>JBJTYJ010000132.1:0-2752 GCA_046082705.1 Actinomycetota bacterium
GAGATGGTGATGCCTGGTGACAATGTGACGATGACGGTGGAGTTGGGTAAGCCGATCGCGATGGACGAGGGTTTGCGTTTCGCTATTCGTGAGGGTGGTCGCACGGTGGGTGCGGGTCGCGTCACGAAGATCATCAAGTAACCGACAGCAAATTTTCGACCAGACAGGAACCAGCCATGGCCAAGAGCGACAAAAGGGTGAAGATCACGCTCGAATGCACCGAGTGCAAAGAGCGCAACTACATCACCATGAAGTCCAAAATCAACGACCGCGAGCGCCTGGAGATGAAGAAATACTGCTCCCGCGAGCGTCGTCACACCCTCCACAAGGAGACCCGTTAGGCCGCTGGTAGCCTGACTGCTCCCCGAGGGCAGTAGCTCAGTTGGTAGAGCATCGGTCTCCAAAACCGACGGTCGGGGGTTCGAGTCCCTCCTGCCCTGCACAGCACGAACAAACGAGAAAGACATGTCGAGCCAAGACCTCAACCGCGAGCAAAAGCGAGCGCTGAAGCGCATGGGCGCCCTGAATGAACAGGGCGCTCCGGTTCGCAATGCCCGTGGTCCGCAGCAAAAGGCTCCGAACGAGCCCAAGGTCGGGCCCGTCACTTACATCCGCGAAGTGCGCGAGGAAATGCGCAAGGTCGCATGGCCCACGTGGCCCGAAGTGCGTCGTTACTCGCTCGTCGTTCTCGGAACGGTTGTTGTTTTCACTGCGATCGTCGGCGGCCTCGATTCGGCCTTCGGCTTCTTCGCCAACTGGTTGTACAAGGACTAATGCGGCGATGAGCGACAACTTTCTCCTCAACATGGGTGGCGCGACCACCGAGTCGACCGAAGTCGAAGAGACCACGCCCGACGCCAGTTTCGACCTCACCACCACCGACGAGATCGTCAATGCCGAAGAGGCCGACGACGAAGTCGAAATTGACTCGCCGTACTCGCGTCCCGGCCAGTGGTACGTGGTTCACACGCAGTCGGGTTACGAGAAGAAGGTTCAACTGAACCTCAACACCCGTATCCAGTCGATGAACATGGATGACCGCATTTACGAAGTTGTCATTCCGATGGAAGACGCGGTCGAGTTCAAGAAGGGCCAGAAGCAGATCGTTCAGCGCAAGGTGTTCCCCGGCTACCTGCTGGTGCGTTGCGAAATGAACGACGAGTCGTGGTTCTGTATCCGCAACACGCCGGGAGTCACCGGTTTCGTCGGCCAAAGCCACAAAGGCCAGAAGCCCACGCCGCTGTCGCGTCGCGAAGTCGAAACGTTCCTCTCCGCCAAGGGTGACGGTAAGGCCGCTCCGAAGCGCAAGACCCCGAAACTCGAATACGAGGTCGGCGAGAGCGTTCGTGTGAAGGAAGGCCCGTTCGCCGACTTCACCGGCACCATCGACGACATCAACGTCGATCACATGAAGTTGAAGGTTCTCGTCAACATCTTCGGCCGCGAAACCGTGGTCGAAATGGACTTCAGCCAGGTTGCAAAGCTCTGATCCCTCGATAGAAAGCCGACAAGGAACTCGTCATGGCAAAAAAGAAGCTCGCAGCGATCGTCAAGATCCAAATCCCGGCCGGCAAGGCCACCCCGGCCCCGCCCGTGGGTACCGCACTCGGACCACACGGCATCGCCATCATGGACTTCGTCAAGCAGTACAACGCTGCGACCGAGGCCCAGGCCGGCACCATCATCCCGGTCGAGATCAGCATCTTCGAAGATCGTTCGTTCACCTTCATCCTGAAGACTCCGCCGACCCCGGTGCTGTTGCGCCAGAAGGCCGGCTTGGAGAAGGCATCGTCGACGCCCGGCAAGGCAGTTGCCGGTTCGGTCACCGAGGCCGACATCGAAGAAGTCGCCAAGATCAAGATGCCCGACCTGAACGCCTACGACCTCGAAGCTGCCAAGCAGCAGGTTCGCGGCACTGCGCGTTCGATGGGTTTGAAAGTCGTCTGAGTTAGGTCATTCGAAAACGGCACGACCGGGAGGACCTCGCCCGGCAAAACGCCGCAACATGAGGGAGATGATCACGAGACAGTGATCGCGAAAGGAAAGTCATGGCACTGACAGCAAGTTCAGGCAAGAAGTACAAGGCCGCGGTCGCGTCGTACGATCGCGAAGCGCTCTACACGCCCGCCGAAGCGACGGAAATCGTGAAGAAGTGCGCAACGGCGAAGTTCGACGAAAGCGTCGAAGTTGCGGTCCGCCTCGGCGTCGACCCGCGCAAGGCCGAGCAGATGATTCGCGGCACCGTTGCACTGCCGTCGGGCACCGGCAAGGCCGTGCGCATCGCTGTGTTCGCAAACGGCGAAGCCGCCCAGGCAGCGCGTGATGCAGGCGCAGATCTCGTTGGTTCCGATGATCTCGCCGCCGAAATCGAAAAAGGCAACATGGATTTCGACCTCGCAATCGCCACGCCCGACCTGATGCCCCTCGTTGGTCGTCTCGGTCGCGTGCTCGGCCCGCGCGGTCTCATGCCGAACCCCAAGACCGGCACCGTCACCCAAGACGTCGCCCGCGCGGTTGGCGAGTTCAAGGGCGGCAAGGTCGAGTACCGCACCGACCGCTACGGCAACGTGCACGTGCCGATCGGCAAGGCCAGCTTCTCGGCGGCCGACCTGACGACCAACCTGCTCGCCGTTCTCGACGAAATCCAGCGCGCCAAGCCCGCTGCGGCCAAGTGCAAGTACCTCCGCAAGGTCAGCATCGCCTCGACCATGGGCCCCGGCGTCAAGATCGACACCAACCGTCTGAAGCCCGA
>JBJTYJ010000133.1:0-2976 GCA_046082705.1 Actinomycetota bacterium
GAATCAAGAGAGTGACGAGGAGCGGAATGCCGCGGAGCACCTCGATGTAGGTCGCTGCAAACCAGCGGTACGGCTTCACGCTGGAGAGCCGCATGATCGCGAGAAGGAGACCGAGCGAGAGGCCGCCGGCAAAACCGAAGATGGTGAAGATCACCGTGTTGCGGAGTGCATTCGTGAGGATGTCGGGAAACTGTTCCTTGACGATCTCCCACTTGAAAAGGGCGCCCCCGAGGGCGCCCCAGTCAACTGCGAGCAGAATCAACACCAACGCCGCGATGGTTGCGGCATATACGCCACCGCGAACCAGTCGCAGGCGTTGGCGTCGACTCAAACTCATGTATTCGTCTTGACGTTTACTTCGCGAAGTACTTCGCGTAGATCTCGTCGTACTTGCCGTTCACCTTGATTTCGGCAATGCCCGCATTCAGTGCGTCGCCAAGTGCCGTGTTGTCCTGCGAGACGGCGAAGCCGTACTGCTCACCCGTCGAGAACGACGCGGTAAGAGCCGTCTTGTCGTCCTTCAGTGCGCGCTCGGCGTTGACCGGAAGGTCCTGGAGGATCGCGTCGACGTCGCCGCTTTCGAGGGCAAGGAACATGGCAGCCGACTCGTCGAACGACTTCAGCGTCGAGTCCTTTGCATTATCCTGCGCGTAGGTCTCACCGGTGGTTCCGGTCTGCACGGCAATCGTCTTGCCGGCAAGCGCCTCGAGCGAGGTCAGCGCATCCTTGTCTTCGGCGCGAACCAAGAGCGACTGGTCGGCATCGAAGTAGCCGTCGGTGAACAGTGCGTTGGCACTGCGCTCTTCGGTGATCGTCATGGCCGATGCGACCATGTCGCAGGTGCCGGCTTTCGGCGCAAGCCAGATTCCGTCGAAGGGCTGAACGGTGACGGCAAGTTCGAGACCCGAACCGATGCCGCCGGCGATTTCACGCACGACGTCCATGTCGAAGCCGGTCCATTCCTTGGTGGTCTCGTCCTGGAATTCGAAGGGCGGGTACGGCGCGTCGGTGCAGACGGTCAACTTGCCCTCGGCAATGAGGCCAAGGCTGGCGACGTCGACGGCACCTTCTTCTGCTGCTGCGGGGGTGTCTTCGGTGGATGAATCGCTGTCGTCTCCGCAGGCTGCAAGGATGAGTCCGAGGGCCAAAACGGGGGCGGCGATGCGCGAAATTCGACGCATTCTTGCTCCTTTATTTCTGGTTGGTGTGGGGTGGTTATTAGGCCCGACGCTAGTCCACGGTGACTTCCGTGCCAGCGGTACCGTTGGAAGCGTGTCGGGGGCAGGTAATTGGGAGCAGTTGGCGCGGGGGGTTCGTCTTCCGATTCCGCCGTCGGTCGTGGTTCCCGAACTGCACGAAATCGACCTGCCCGTTCCGCGGTCACCCGCGATTGGCGACATCGAGGCAGCGGTGAAGAAGGCGGTGACCGTGGCGTATGCGCAGAGTGGAGTCGCCGGTCGCACCGTGGCCGTGGGCGCCGGAAGCCGGGGACTGACGGGCCGCGTTGAAACATTGCGCGGGGTCGTTGCGGGATTGCGCGACTGTGGTGCCAAGCCGTTCGTCGTTCCCGCGATGGGAAGTCACGCAGGAGGAACGGCAGATGGTCAGCGAGAATTGCTTGCAACGCTGGGAATAGACGAGCAATCGATCGAGTGTGAGATTCGATCAACGATGAAGACGGTCGAGGTCGCGCGCACCGCGGATGGAATGCCCCTCTTCTTCGACGAACACGCGGCGGGCGCGGACTTCGTTCTGCCGGTCAACAGGGTCAAGCCGCACACCTGCTTCAAGGGTCCGATCGAAAGCGGTTGCACGAAGATGGCCGTCGTCGGGTTCGGAAAGCAACCGGGTGCTGCGCAAATCCATGCGTGCGGGCCCGACAGAATGGCGCAGCGGTTGCTCGACGGCATCGCTGCATTGCGGTCGACGGGGCGGTTGCTCGGTGGAGTGGCAACGGTCGAGTCGTGCGCGGGTGACGTCGTGAAAGTTGCGGCGTTCGGCCCCGACGATGTCGGTGGCACGGCGGAACGCGAGCTGACCGACTACGCGCGCAGCCTCGTGCCACGGTTGCCGTTTCGCGACATTGACGTTCTCGTGATCGAACGTGGCGGCAAGGACATCAGCGGCACGATGATCGACCCGAACGTGACGGGCCGTTTCTGGGTGCACGGTCTGGCCGACTTCGATGCACCACCCGCAACGATCGTTCTCCTCGGCATCACCGAAGCATCGGGTGGCAACGTTCTCGGTGTTGGCCTTGCCGATTTTGTTCCCGTTTCCGTTGCAAACGTGATCGACTGGGAAAAGACCTATCTCAACTGTTTCACGGCCGGTCCCTCTGGTGTGCGCCGGTCGCGCATGCCGATGGTGCTCGCCGATGAGGACGAGTGCATTCGGGCGGCGATGATGATGTGCGGCAAGGCAATTGATGAACCCAAGCGCGTCGTTCGCATTCGGTCCACTCTGCACCTTGAACGTGCGTGGGTCAGCGACGCGCTACTCGGCGAATTGCCCTGACGTTTCACTTCACCGACGGTCGTTGGCGGGCATTTCGAGTTCGTACATCGGCACGGTGCTGTCGTGCGACAACCACAGGCCACCACCCACCTGGCGGAAGTGTTTGCCGAGTTCACGGCGGTACCAGGTTCCGCTGCGGCGGTGCACCGACATGTCGGTTGCCTCTGGGTCGACGATGTCGTCGAAGTCCGACGCCGTGGGGATCTCGAGGTAGAGAAAATGCCGGCACGCCGCCCCGAGGTTCTCGATTGCGGCACGAGTGGCGGCGTTGTCGGGGTACTGCAGAACGCTGTGGCACACGACGAGGTCGAATCGCCGCGACGGACGCCACGCCGCGATGTCGGCCTTCTTGTGGCCGTACGTCGCGCATGCGTAGTCACTGACGTCGGTCGACACGACCGAGACTTTCGGATGGTTCGCGCGGTACCAATCACGCCAATAGCCAGGGCCCGCGCCGAT
>JBJTYJ010000134.1:0-26351 GCA_046082705.1 Actinomycetota bacterium
CCCACCATTGCTGTCCTCGGTACGGCCATCTTCTTGCTGACCCACCTGGCGGCCTCACTGATCCGCACAGACCTCCGGACGACCCGTCATCCACGGCGTGGGTCGGTCAAGCCGTAACCGAAACCGCCCAAAGCGCCGAACCGACCTATTCGGGTTCTCAATCGCCTACACGGAGCGGAGGCCTTCGAGGCAAGAACTACTCGGGGGGTGGATTGGTTGATACTTGGACAACCACGGTCTGTTTTCCAGCGTTGCGGAATGTGAGCTGCAACTCGAATGACTCACCTTCTACCAACTCTTGCTCGAGACCTTCAAGCATCACGTGCAATCCACCGGGTTCAAGTCTGACCGTCGAATTGTCCTTCAGGATCACAGAGCTATCGCTCATTTTCATTTCCGGACTTCCACCACCGTGATGACTGTGATCGCTGTGTGACCCATCGCCCGAATCTGAGACGGTCGATGCGTGCACCGCAGCGACGGCTGCCACGCTCGTCGAGACTTCGACCAATTCGTCGTCGAGCGGAGAATCAATCCGCATATAGACCGCAGCCACTTTTGAGCCGCTGGGTGTTGGCCTCGCCCACGCATCGGAGATGGTCACCGCTTGAACGCGTACTGATGAACCACAAGAAGTGACGACGAGGGCGAGCCCCAAAAACGACCTAGTCGAGAGTCTCATCAACGTTGACCGAATACCGGCCTGAGACGACTGTTGCGCTGAATCACAAACTTGTCGAAAGACAAGATGATCAACGCACTCGCCCCCCACTGCGGGTACACGATACTCATGACGACTGCAATGACAATGAGTCCACGACCGAGATGCACCTCGGCTGGGCGCCGCGGCAACCCCAGTGTTCCCTTGCGGCGACGTTTCGAGTACATGACGACGGCGGAGATCACTGACCAAATTGTGAATAGACACGTCAATGTCATCAAGATGCGCGAGATGAGTCCCCATTGGGTGCCCATATGGATGCTCACTGTTGTGTCAACCGCGCGAGAAACAGAACCGTATCCGTAGACATCCTGTTGACCCAAGGTTGCGCCAGTGAACTGGTCAATGAACACATCCTTTGCTTCACCGGTCTTTCGTGGAAACGAGTTGGACAACGTGAAACTTCCGTACAGCGGATTCCCGGCATCATCTTCGGCATTGACGGGAAAATTCACGGTGTAGTTCGGCTTCATCTTCTCCATGTCCGCAATCTTCACGACAGCGTCAAGTGAGAGCGGTGCCGGAACATCAGCCCCTGAAGCGGGGCGGTACGACGATGGGATTGGGATGTCACCTGTGTTCCAGTTGATCTTGTTTCCCAGTCGGTCAAGATCGCTCTTTGTGCCAAGTGCACTTGCTGGAGCATCAGTCCACGTATTCGGACTGATCTCGTTGGCAAGAGCTGTGAAATTCGGCCCCCAATACGTCGACCACGGCAGACCTGAAGCAGCAACAAACAACAGCATGACGAACAAAATCGCGCCCGGAAGTGCGTGGAGGTCGCGCCACTTTGCTCGACCAGTTTTGCTGAGTCGGAACGACCACATCCTCTTGCCGTTCACTGTCGACTTGGACTCACGAGATTTGCGGGGCCAGAACAGATACAAGCCGGTGAGGGCCAAAATGACCAGCCACGTGCCGACCAGCTCTAGCACAAGGTCGCCGACGACGTAGTCACGCATCACCTTCTCGCCGTCCCAGAGCGCCGAGACGGCAGGGAGTGGAATCTTCAAGCTGTCGTTGTTCAAGTGTCCGTGCAGAGCATTCGACCAGCGCACCAGAGTTGTCTGGGACTCGTCAGCGCCGAGGAAATCACCCGTGTACGGGTTGACATATGCCGATCGACCACTATCCAGACCAAAGACAGTCGACGCACCCGAGTCACGGGGCGGTGTCATCGACACGATCGGGTCTTCGGGCAGATTGGTGTCAACCGTTGCCGCCTGTTCGTCGAACGACACCACGGCTGATCCCCGATCCACTCGACGCAGATCGGATTGAAGACCGTCCTGGATCGGTTGGGTGTACAGGATCACCAACCCGGTAATCGCAAACATGGCGAGGAACGGCGCAACGATGATTCCGGAGTAAAAGTGGACTCGCCAAAGGTTCCTCCATCGCTTGCTGGAGGCTGCCTGTTGTCGTTCGTATTTTTCGATCTCTTCTTCAGTCACAGAAGTCAGGTCCGAGAAAGTTCCTCAAAAGTTCCCGTTGCTCAACGGAAATCCTGACTGCGTAACCGAAAACGCCCAAACCCGTTACTTGAGGAAACCCTTGACATTGCCCCACCAAGGGCCGGGGACTTTCGCTGCGCCTCCTCAAGGGGCGGGGGCGGAGCCGAACCCGGAGCGAGACTCGCCCAAAGTGCCGATCTCCTCAAGGTGCTCGCTAATCCCGTGCGTCCTGGCGTGATTCTCGAACTCGAGAAACACGATGAGCGCTGCGTGCGCGAACTCGTCGCCTCGCTCGATGTGAGCCAGCCGCTGATGTCGCAGCACCTCCGTGTGCCGCGCTCGGCGAACCTCATCGTCGGACGGCGTGACGGCAAAGAGATGCGCTACGTGATCGCCGACGACCACGTGATCCACATCGTCCGCGACGCGATCCGACACGCCCCCCACGACGGCCACTGGGACGAACACTGAGCGGACTCGATATCGAACCGGGCGCGAATGCCGGCGCTCCCCGCCGACCCACTTTGAGACCTGCCGGTCCGAACAGAAACGTGATCCGATTCCGCCACCATCTGCCATGGCACTAGTTTTTGTCGAGGGATGGCTACGTTACGTTTCAATTACGGCACGATGGGTTCGGGGAAAAGCACACTTGCGCTCCAGATCAATCACAATCTCGCCAGTCGGGGGCTCGTCGGATTGTTGCTAACAGCCCGGAGCCGCGACGACGGCCAGATCACAAGTCGCCTGGGTGTTTCGAATTCAGCAATCGAAATCGAAGTCGACACGGACATCTACGACTTGGCGGTGTCGCAGATGCCACTCAAATTCATCGTCTGCGACGAGGCTCAATTCTTCTCACGCCAGCAATGCGATCAGCTTTCCCTGGTGGTCGACAAACTTGACGTGGATGTCTACACATTCGGACTGATCACCGACTTTAGAGGGTTGTTGTTCGAGGGTACGCAACGATTGCTCGAAATCGCCGACAAGCGGGTCGAGATGCAGGTGGAGGCGCGCTGCTGGTGCGGGGCCCGCGCGACGAACAACGCCCGGTTGGTGAATGACCAGTTCACCCTTGAGGGAGAGACCGTGGTGATCGGCGACACGGCAAAAAATGTGAAGTCGCCGTTGTTCGGCGATGTGGTGCGCTACGAGTTGCTGTGCCGTCAGCACTTCCGGGCGCGACAGACTTCTGGCTGACCGACGGGGGCCTCAACATTTTCCGCCGCTTGCGAGGGTCGTTTCTGTCGCGCCGGTTAGTGCGCGACACCGCCTCGATTTCCGTCAAAAGCGAGCCCTCCGGCCACCAAGAATGGGTCCCCGTCATCGGGCCACTCTCGCACTCATCGTGGTCTTGCCCCGTCTGCGAATCCAGTAGTATTTTCGTATCAGTAAATGTGGTCGTGTCCCCAAGAGGTCCGGGAACGTGATCGTTGGTTCGTTTCTGTCATGTCTTGCGACATCCGACCTCGATAAACACAAACAACACTATGTCATAGGGGGACTTGCATGAAGAAGAGTTTGAGGATCGCCGCGGTCATCGCGGCAGTAGCGACGTTGGGTCTAGGTGCCTGCGGAGATGACGATTCATCCGAAGCGCCAGCGGACACCACCGCCACCGCGGACACCACCGCCACCGCGGAAACACCAAGTGGCAAGGCATGTCAAGTCACCGACGTTGGTGGTGTCGATGACAAGGGCTTCAACCAAACCGCGTACAAGGGCGTGACCGATGCGGCAGCAGAGTTAGGACTCGAGCCGGTCGTCTTGGAGTCACAAGCAGAAACTGACTACGCACCGAACATCCAGTCGTTGATTGATCAGGGCTGTCAAATGATCGTCACCGTCGGCTTCCTTCTCGGCGACGCAACCAAAGAAGCGGCGAATGCGAACCCTGATGTCAAGTTCTCGATCGTGGACTTCGCCTACGGAGAAAATGAAGACGGAACCCCGCAGATCACCAACAACAACGTCCTCGGACAGATCTTCAACACCGACGAAGCCGCCTTCTTGGCGGGCTACCTGGCGGCCGGCATGTCGAAGTCAGGCAAGGTCGGCACTTTCGGCGGCATCAACATCCCACCCGTGACCATCTTCATGGATGGTTTCTATTACGGCGTCCAGAAGTACAACGCTGACAATGCCAAGAGCGTGCAGGTGCTTGGCTGGGATCCGGCAACAAAGAAGGGCCTCTTCACCGAAAACTTTGAGAGCCTCGACGATGGCCGTTCATTTGCTCAGAACCTGGTCGATGAGGGTGCCGACATCGTCATGCCAGTGGCAGGGCCCGTCGGTCTGGGTTCGGCTGCTTTGGCATCGGAGCTCGGTGTCGACAAGCTCTCCATCATTGGTGTGGACGCAGATCAGTACAACACGGACACCGCGAATCAAAAGGTCTACCTGACGACGGTGCTCAAGAACATGGACGTGACTACTTTCAAGGCCATCGAAAGTGTCGTGAAGGGAACCTTTGAGGGCGGTGTCGTTGCGGGCTCTTTGGCCAACGGCGGTGTCGGCTTGGCTCCGTACCACGACTTCGACGGAGCAGTGCCTCAGGAGTTGAAGGACCAAATCGAAGCCCTCAAGGCTGGGATCATCGACGGGTCAATCAGCGTCAAGGGATGATCAACAAAGACTAGGCAGGCGTTATCTGCAAAGGTGAAGGGGCGGGGCCGAGAGGTTCCCGCCCCTCTCTTTGTGTGGTTTGCAGCGTGGCATTACGGTTTGTCGGAAGGGTCACGACGTGGGTTCCATCGCACTGGGGCATGGACACTGAAGTAGGGGGCGGAATTGGAGCTGGAGCTGCGCGGCATCACCAAGCGCTTTCCCGGGGTGCTTGCCAATGACGACATCACGCTGACGGTTCGCTCCGGAACTGTTTTGGCCTTGATCGGTGAGAACGGGGCCGGAAAAAGCACCCTGATGAACATCCTGTCGGGCAGATATCAAGCCGACTCCGGCCAGATCCTCATCGATGGAGAGATTCGGTCCTTTGAAGGACCGGGCGATTCGATCGCCGCGGGAATCGGCATGGTCTACCAGCACTTCATGCTGGTGCCTGTCTTCACGGTTGCGGAGAACGTCGTCCTGGGCGCTGAGCCAACCAAGCCTCTCGGGGTCCTCGACAAGCGCGTCGCGCGTGAGCAGGTCATGGATATCTCCGAGCGGTACGGCCTCGTGGTCGACCCTGATGCACTCATCGAGACGCTTCCGGTCGGTATCCAGCAGCGGGTGGAAATTCTCAAGGTTCTGCGACGAGGGGCAAAAATCCTCGTCTTTGACGAGCCGACGGCGGTGCTCACCCCACAGGAGGTGACCGAGTTCTTCGGCATCGTGGCCGAGTTGAAGGCACGTGGGTCGACGATCATCTTCATCACCCACAAGCTCAAGGAGGCCCTCGCGATCGCAGATGACATCACCGTTTTGCGCGGTGGCAAGGTTGTCGGAACGGCCGACCCGAAGGTGGCGTCGGTTGAAGAGCTCGCGACGATGATGGTTGGCCGCGACATCGAGACTGAGGTCATGAAGGAGACGGTCGGCGGCGGAGAAAAAGTTCTTGTGGTCGAGAACTTGACTTTGACCGACGACTTTGACCGACCTCTGCTGAAATCCGTCTCTTTTGAGGTTCGAGCCGGGGAAATCGTTGGGATTGCCGGTGTCCAGGGCAACGGCCAAACCGAACTCGTTGAGGCCATCACCGGGGTACTTCCGGTGTCGAGCGGAAGGGTTTACATCAACGGTGAGGACGTCACGGACGGCTCACCCCGTGAACATCACTCGATCGGCATGGCGCACGTCCCTGAAGACCGAACGCATGTCGGCATGGTGGGATCCTTCAGCGTCCGCGAGAACCTGATCCTCGATTCCTATTATTCACAGCCTTTCTCACGCCGCGGTCGGCTGAATAGCGCATCAATCAGTGACTTTGCGACGGAGCTGGTGGAACGTTTTGACGTCCGGCCGCCCCTCATCGACAACCTGGCCAGTGCTCTCTCGGGAGGCAACGCCCAAAAAATGATTGTCGCCCGAGAATTCAGTCGGGATGTACCCATCGTGATCTGTGCTCAACCCACCCGAGGTATCGACGTCGGTTCCATCGAGTACATTCACGAGCAGATCGTCCGCAAACGCAACGACGGCAAGGCAATTTTGATTGTTTCGACCGAGCTCGACGAGATCTTCTCACTCGCTGACCGCATCCTGGTGATGTACAACGGGGCGATCATTGCCGAGCGCGTGACCACCGAGACGACACCGATAGAAGTCGGGCTCTTGATGGCCGGGCGCGTGGCGGAGGCGGGTGCACGATGACCCCACCCTCACCCGTCGATGAACAAGTTGTCGACCCTCACGTGTCCCCCAGCAGTCGGGAGCGGTCACGATTCCCGCACGGGTTGCGCTCTGTTGTCGCGCGACTCAGGTTGGGTATGAACCGGCGGTCGAGTCTCGTCGTCCCACCCCTCGCTCTCTTGAGCGCCCTCATTGTCGGTGCGGTCATCGTCATGCTCGCCGGAGTTGGCCTTGGCGAAACTCTTTCCGCTTATCGGGCGATGTTGGACGGCTCGGTCGGTTCCGTACGGGCGATTTCAGAGACCCTGACCGCCGCAACCCCGCTCATTCTCGCCGGCCTTTCCGTGGCGCTGGCCTTTCGGGCCGGCCTGTTCAACATTGGCGGTGAGGGCCAGATGTTGATTGGTGGCATGTTTGGCGTTTTGATCGGTTTCTCACTCACTGGCCTGCCAATCTTCATCCACCTCCCACTGGCGATCCTTGCGGGTTGCATCGGTGGTGCGCTGTGGGGGCTCATACCCGGCCTGCTCAAAGCACGCACCGGCGCGCACGAAGTCATTGTCACCATCATGCTCAACTTCATAGCCCTGCGTTTGGTCGACTACGGCCTCAAGACCAGCTTGTTCCAGCGAGAGGGGCGTAGCGATCCGATCTCCAAGAACATCGAGGCATCCGCAGAACTGCCACAGTTGCTCGGGTGGCTCGACTCGAGCCTGCGCGTTCATCTGGGCCTCGTCGTGGGTCTGGTGGCCGCCGGCTTGATCCACTGGCTCTTGTTTCGATCAACGATGGGTTTCGAGTTCCGCGCAGTCGGCGCAAATTCCACTGCTGCGCGCTACGCCGGAATCTCGATATCGAGGGCCTACATCTTGGTCATGATGCTCTCCGGAGCTCTGGCGGGGCTGGCCGGAACCGGACAAGTTCTGGGTGTTCTCGATCGTGCATCGCCCGGGTTTTCCGCCGGAATTGGTTTCGACGGCATCGCCGTCGCATTGCTGGGCAAGTCGAATCCATGGGGTGTGGTCGCTGCTGCCCTACTCTTCGGTGGCCTCCGCGCCGGTGGTCAGGAGATGCAGGTGTCAACCGGGGTCGGCATCGATCTCATCGCAGTCATCCAGGCTCTGATCATTATTTTCGTCGCCGCACCGGCCGTCATCCGGGCGCTCTACCGACTAAAGACGACGGCCGAGGCCACCCGTATCAGTCGCGGTTGGAACTCATGAGTGAAGAAAGTGCGTCGATGCGAAAGAAGCGCCCCGCCAACCGCGAGCGGCACAGTCCCGTGATGAAAAAGTCCCAGATCCGCCAAGCGAGGATCTCGGGGAGCATCATCTTCGGGCTGATGGCAGTGACGCTGTTGTTCTTCATTCCAGCCGTGGCCGACACCGGCAAAGCTACTTTCAGACTCAGCACACCGGACGACAGAGTTCAGCTTGACCCGCTCAGGATTCCGGTGACGGGGTCACTCTGGTTGCTGGCCGCTGTGCTCGCATTTTTGGGCTCGCTCCAACTCTTTCGCAAATCCCAGAGCCATCGAACGGTCATCCTCGGACTGAGCTTTTCGATCTTCGTCCTCGTGATCATGCTCTGGGCCACCGCGGACAGAGAGTTCTCTCTCGTCAGCATGCTCGATGCCACCGTCGCAAACACCACACCGATCGCCCTCGGCGCCTTGTCGGGCATCCTCTGTGAGCGGGCAGGCATCGTGAACATTGGCATAGAGGGCATGCTGTTGAGCAGTGCCTTCAGTGGCGTTGTTTTGGGTTCCCTGTACGGCGGTTGGATCGGCTTGCTCGGCGCCGTTGCAACCGGGGGCCTTGTCGCCCTGTTGCTTGCGGTGTTGGCTGTGCACTTTCACGTCGACCAAATCATCATCGGCGTCGTAATCAACATTCTCGCTCTTGGTCTCACGTCCTTCTTGACCGCCCAGGTGTTGGTTGAACGACCGCGACTCAACGATGCACCGATCTTCCGAAGTCAAAAAATTCCGGTGTTGGGTGACATCCCGATTCTCGGCCCGATGTTCTTTGACCAGACAGTGATCGTCTACGGGACGTTCGTTCTTGTCGCTGTGGTGACTTTTTTTCTCTTCCGCACTCGCTGGGGATTGCGCACCCGCGCGGTCGGTGAAAACCCCGCCGTCGCCGACACATTGGGGGTCAGCGTGGTCAAGGTTCGCTACCTTGCGGTGCTCTACGGAGGAATGGTCGGTGGATTTGGTGGTGCCTGGTTCACAATCGGAACTGTCGGACGCTTCGATGAGGGCATGACGGGTGGTCGAGGCTTCATCGGCTTGGCAGCAATGATTTTCGGCGCGTGGAATCCAGTCGGGGCTTTTCTCGCGGCACTCGTCTTCGGGTTTTTCGACGCTCTGCGACAGAAATTCGGCCTGCTCGACACGCCGATTCCAACCGAGTTCCTCGCCATGGCACCGTATCTGGTCACTATCATCGTCGTCGCCGGTCTTATCGGTCGCGTACGGCCGCCGGCAGCCGATGGCCAGCCCTACCAGAAGGAGCAGTGATGGCGGGGCAACCCGAGATCGATTGGGACTCTCTCGTTCGGGAGGCGGCTTCGATCATGGAAAAGGCTTATGCGCCGTACTCCCGGTTCAAAGTCGGTGCCGTCGGTTTGATGGACGACGGGCGAATCGTGCGCGGTTGCAACGTGGAAAATGCCTCCTACGGCATCGGCCTTTGCGCGGAATGTGGAATGGTCTCGAGCATCCACGCGACCGGCGGAGGCCGCCTCGTTGCTGTCGTGTGCGTGGACCAGCATGCGGAGGCTTTGATGCCCTGTGGTCGGTGTCGACAACTGCTCTGGGAGCAGTCGACTCCTCAAACCTTGATTCGCACACCCCAGGGAATCCAGCCGATGACACAGATTTTCCCCCAGCCCTTCGGCCCCCAGGATCTCATCGACCGTGCGGAGAATCGGAACAATGGCTGAGGCGTTTGCAGCCGTTGATGTGATCGCCGCCAAGCGCGACCGGCACGAGTTGTCCGATACACAGATCGATTGGGTGATCGACGCCTACGTACGGGGAATCGTCGCCGAAGAACAGATGTCGGCACTCGCGATGGCGATTCTCCTCAACGACATGAGTGAGAGAGAGATCGTTCGGTGGACGAATGCGATGATCCGCTCGGGCGAAAGAATGAACTTTTCCTGTCTTGACCAACCGACGACCGACAAACATTCCACTGGCGGTGTCGGGGACAAGATCACGCTGCCATTGGCTCCCCTCGTCGCGGCGTGCGGAGCAGCCGTGCCTCAGTTGAGCGGGCGAGGGCTGGGCCACACGGGCGGTACCCTCGACAAACTCGAGTCGATCAAAGGCTGGCGTGCCCAACTCCGCAACGACGAGATGATGTCGGTCCTCCGGGAAGCAGGCTGTGTGATCTGCGCAGCCGGTAACGATCTCGCCCCCGCGGATCGCAAGCTCTATGCCTTGCGTGATGTCACCGCGACGGTCGAAGCCATTCCACTGATCGCCAGCAGCATCATGAGCAAGAAGATCGCCGAAGGTACGTCGTCGCTCGTGCTCGATGTAAAGACGGGCTCCGGAGCTTTCATGAGCGACCTGTCACGGGCTGAGCGTCTTGCGGAAACGATGGTGCGCATTGGCAATGAGTCGGGTGTGAACACCCGTGCCCTCATCACGGCAATGGACGTACCACTCGGCCTGACGGTAGGCAATGCCCTCGAAGTCGAGGAGTCCCTCGAAGTTTTGGCGGGTGGCGGGCCAAGAGACGTGGTGGAGCTCACGATCACTTTGGCGCGTGAGATGCTCGAGCTCACCGGCCTCGACGGGGTCGATCCAGCCGATGCACTATCAAACGGACGCGCGATGGATCACTGGCGCCGAATGATCCGCGCTCAGGGTGGTGACCCGGATGCCCCCTTGCCGCGGGCGCAGCATGTTCACCAGATGCTGGCTCCGACGAGCGGCATTCTCACGCGGCTCGACGCCCGAGCCATCGGTGTTGCCGCGTGGCGCCTCGGTGCGGGGCGTGCGCGAAAAGAGGACTCGGTGGCTGCCGGCGCGGGGATTCGCCTCCACGCCAAACCCGGTGATGCGGTCCGAGGCGGTGAGCCGTTGCTCACCCTCCATACGGACGACCCTCAACTCTTCGAGCCTGCGATGCAGGCAGCGTGGTCGGGAATCCAGATCGAAAAGACGGATGATCAGCCCCTCGTAGAAAGACTTCCCCTGATCATCAAACGGATCCGGTAGAGCGACGACGATGAGGCCTCCCGACACTGCCCAGGCCGTGCTTCGACACGCCAGTGGGTCAACGTGAGGCACTAGGCAGGGGCGGCAAAAGGTGGGCAGCGATTCCGATACCAACGCACCGATTTCCCTCGACCTCGTCAAGAGGGCACCGAAGGTTCTTCTCCATGACCACCTCGACGGTGGTCTTCGACCGCAGACGATCCTCGATCTTGCCGACGAGATCGGCTACCGCGGACTGCCGGCCGACGCTGCCTCGTCGTTGGCGGCCTGGTTTGCGCGTACTGCCCGTGCCGGTTCGCTCGAGCGCTATCTCGAGACGTTCCGGCACACCGTTGCGGTAACCCAAACAGCCGAAGCGCTGCACCGGGTCGCCTACGAATGTGCCCTCGACCTCGCTGCCGACGGTGTCTGTTACGCCGAGGTTCGGTACGCACCCGAACTCCATGTCGAACGTGGACTGACCCTGCCGGAAATCGTCGAGGCCGTCCTGGCAGGCTTTGTCGCGGGGGAACGTGACGCTCTCGACAACGGCCACCGCATCCGAATCGGCGTCCTTCTCACTGCGATGCGCACCGCCATGCACTCCAGGAGAGTCGCCGAGTTGTGCGTGAAATATCGCGACCGAGGGGTCGTCGGTTTCGATATTGCCGGTGCCGAAGCTGGCTCCCCCCCGACCCGACATCTCGACGCCTTCGAGTATCTCCGACACGAGAATGGGCACTTCACCATTCACGCAGGCGAAAGTTTTGGGCTGCCATCCATCTGGGAGGCGATTCAGTGGTGCGGGGCCGAACGTCTCGGGCACGGAGTCCGCATCATGGACGACATCTCGACGGCCCCCGACGGGAAGCCGGTTCTGGGTCGGCTGGCCGCCTACGTGCGTGATCGTCGCATCCCCTTGGAAATGTGCCCGACGTCGAATGTCCAGACCGGTGCCGCCGAGTCGATTGCCACGCACCCCATCGGGCTCCTGCGACGGCTCGGCTTTCGACTGACGGTGAACACGGACAATCGGCTGATGTCGGACACCTCGATGACGCACGAAATGAAACTGTTGAGCGATGCCTTCGGCTACGGACTAGACGACCTCCAGTGGTTCACGGTGAACGCCATGAAGAGCGCCTTCATCCCCTTTGATGAGCGTCTCGCAATCATCAACGAACAGATCAAACCTGCATATGCAGCCCTGATGGCCGGTGACATCGCACCCCAACCCGGGATGCAGTGAGCGAACCCCACCGAGACAACCCGTTTGTCCGCCCGCAACACCTTCGTCCGGCTAAAAACTCAGATGCCTTGGGGATGCCAGACCGTCTTGATCTCGAGCAGATCCGACATTGCCGCCAGTGAAGGTGTGCGGTACCAGTTGGCGTCCGGCTGCGGTCGCCTGACACGCTTGACGGTCCCGGCTGCATCGCGCTCGAGACGCGCAGCGAGTTCCACATCCCCGATCCCCGCAAGATCCAGCGCATTGACGTCGCCGTGAGCCGCGAGTGACGGCATCATTTCTGCGGGGTCGCCGGTCAGGATGTTGACGACGCCCGCTGGCAGGTCGGAAGTCGCAAGGACTTCCGCCAACGTCACCGCCGGGATGGGGCGTGTTTGACTCGCGATCGCGACACAGGCATTCCCGGAGACGATTGCGGGCGCAATGGTGCTCACCAACCCGAGCAAACTGGAGTCGTCGGGCGCCACCAAGACCACCACCCCTGTCGGCTCCGGCACGGAAAAATTGAAGAAAGGGCCGGCCACGGGATTCGCGGTGCCGATCACCTGCGCCAACTTGTCCGCCCACCCGGCGTACCAGACCCATCGGTCGATCGCCGCATCGGTGATTCGCTCTGCATCGGTGGTGCCACAGCCCTCGGCGCGGGCGACCTCGGCAGCGAACTGCGCCCTTCTTCCCTCCATCATCTCTGCAACCCGATAGAGCACCTGACCACGGTTGTATGCAGTGGCCGCACTCCACGATCGGTGGCCGGTGCGTGCCGACAAGACGGCGTCACGGGCATCTTTTCGGCTGGCCTTGGCCACATTGGCGATGAAGCCACCGTGTGCGTCGAGGACTTGGTACGTGCGCCCCGATTCGCTTCGTGGGAAGGCACCGCCGATGTAGAGCTTGAACGTTTTGCGGACGGCGAGCCGACGCTTGTTGCCTTCCTCCATCAGCTCGAGGCCTCCTGCAGGTACGCCGCAAGGCCCGCCCGTCCACCCTCGCGACCGAAGCCGGACTCGCCGTAGCCACCAAAGGGGCTGGCGGGATCAAATTGGTTGAAAGTATTCGCCCACACGACGCCCGCACGCAATCGACTCGCCATCCACAAGATGCGTGAGCCCTTTTCAGTCCAGATGCCCGCCGACAGACCGTAGGGGGTGTTGTTCGCTTTCTCGACTGCCTCGTCGGGTGTCCGAAAGGTCAGGACCGACAGGACCGGTCCGAAAATCTCTTCGCGTGCTATTCGATGGGCTGTGGACACCGAGGTGAAGATCGTCGGGGGAAACCAGAAACCCCGGTCAGGCAAGGTACAAGGTGCGCTCCATCGCTGGGCTCCTTCGGCATCCCCTGATTCGGCTAAAGCAACGATGCGTTCGAGTTGTGCAGCCGAGTTGATCGCCCCCACGTCGGTGTTCTTGTCGAGGGGATTGCCGACGCGCAAGGTTTGCAAGCGTCGTCTGAGGCGCACGAGCAAATCCTCGACGATCGACTCCTGCACCAACAACCGGGAGCCCGCGCAGCAGACGTGACCCTGGTTGAAGTAGATGCCATTGACGATGCCCTCGACGGCCTCATCCAACGGTGCGTCGTCGAAGATGATGTTGGCCGCTTTGCCGCCGAGTTCGAGCGTGAGTCGTCTCCGGGTTCCCGCGAGTGAACGCTGAATCTGTTTGCCGACCCCCGTCGAGCCGGTGAAAGCAACCTTGTCGACACCTTCGCATTCAGCCAGCAGTTGACCGGTCCTGCCGTCACCCGTGACGATGTTGACGACCCCCGGGGGTAGATCGGCCTGCTGACAGAGTTCGGCGAAGGCAAGTGCCGTGAGCGGCGTCGTCTCCGCGGGCTTCAACACCACCGTGTTGCCGGTGGCCAGCGCGGGTGCCACCTTCCAGGCCAACATGAGAAGCGGAAAATTCCAGGGGATGATCTGCGCCGCGACACCAAGGCTGCGTGGATCCCTGCCCAGACCGGCGTGGTCGAGTTTGTCGGCCCATCCGGCGTGGTAGAAGAAATGAGCGGCCGCCAACGGCAGGTCGACGTCCCGCGATTCACGGATCGGTTTGCCATTGTCCATGCTCTCCAACACGGCCAACTCCCGGGCACGTTCCTGGAGGAGGCGGGCGAGTCGGTAGACGTACTTGCCGCGCTCCGCCCCCGACATCGCCGACCACACTTCGTCATGGGCCCTGCGGGCAGCAGCGACGGCGGCTGCAACCTCGGGTGCCCCGGCTTGGCACACTTCGCTGAGCACCTCCTCGGTGGCCGGATTTATCGTCTTGAATCGCGGTGCGTCGGCGGGTTCGACGAAGGCACCATCGATGAAAATCCCGTACGAGGAGGAGATGTTGACTATCGCGGTCGATTCCGGGGCCGGCGCATAGGGGAATCCGCTCGGTTCATCGGTCATCTCGGCCCTCCTAGTCGATCGTCACGTAGTTGGGTCCTGAGTAGTGACCGCTGAGCATTCGCTGTCGCTGCAGGAGTAGATCATTGAGCAGTGTCGAGGCACCAAAGCGAAATAGGTCGGGGTTGAGCCAGTCGTTGCAGACTGTTTCATTGACGAGGACCAGATATTTGATCGCGTCCTTGCTCGTTCGGATTCCACCCGCCGCCTTGACACCGACCTTGCGACCGTGGGCCAAGGCGAAGTCACGAACCGCTTCGAGCATGACGAGAGTGACCGTCGGCGTTGCGGCGGGTGTCACCTTTCCGGTCGAGGTTTTGATGAAGTCAGCCCCCGCCAACATCGCCAGCCAGCTGGCACGGCGGACGTTGTCGAGGGTCTTGAGTTCCCCGGTCTCGAGAATGACCTTCAGCCGTGCGGACCCACAGGCGTTCTTCACGGCGGAGATTTCCTCGAAAACCCTGACATAGTCCCCCGCGAGAAAGGCACCCCGGTCGATGACCATGTCGATCTCGTCGGCGCCGGCTGCAACGGCCTGCTCGGTCTCGAGGAGTTTCACCGCCATGCTGGCGCGACCGCTCGGAAACGCTGTCGCAACCGCGGCGACGTGTAGCGCATCACCCACCGCATCCCGCGCGGTCGCAACGAGGTCACCGTAGATGCAAACCGCGGCCACCGCGGGCGTGCCCGGGTCGCCCGGGTCGGGCCGCATGGCCTTGGCGCACAGGGCACGGACTTTTCCGGGAGTGTCCATGCCCTCGAGAGTCGTGAGGTCCACCATCGCGATGGCGAGATCGATCGCTCGGGCTTTCGACGAGGCCTTGATTGACCGGGTCCCGAGCATCGCGGCGCGGCTGGCGGCACCCACCTCGTCGACACCGGCCAGACCCTTGAGAGAACTGTGCAACTGGTCGAGCCCAACGGGTGTACCAATCATTGGACCCACATCCCGAGTTTAGCCAACGGGTCGGCTCAGGCGCACTTCGACATCTGCCGCGATGAGGTCGAGGCGCTGCCGCGCAGACGCCCGGGCCGCGGCCAATCCGTCGAGACCCCCCGCCACTCGCTCGACGACCTGGAGATAGCACTTGATTTTTGGTTCTGTCCCGCTCGGTCGGACGATGATGCGTCCGCCCCCGTCGAGAACGAAACGCAATCCTTCGGTAGGTGGCAGGCCGTCGACGCCGCACGCCAAATCGTCGACTCCCTGAACCTTGATCCCCGCCATCACCGTCGGCGGGTCGGTGCGCAAACCATCGATCAGTGCACCGATGTGCGCGGTGGTGGCAAAGCGTCGCGAGATCTGGGTCGTGGCATGGATGCCGTGTTCGACTTCAAGGTCGTCCAACACATCTGCCAGGGTTCGCCCCTCGTCGAGGAGACGACCGGCCATGGCGATGACAAGCAAACCGGCGGTGATGCCATCCTTGTCACGCACATACCCTGGATCCACGCAGTAACCGAGGGCCTCTTCGTAACCGAAGCGAAGATTCGGCACACGGCTGATCCATTTGAAGCCGGTGAGCGTCTGTACGTGACCGAGACCGGCCGTCTGTGCAATGGACCGGAGCATCGTTCCAGAGACGATGGATTGTGCAAACACATCCGAAGGCTCACATACATCGGCTCGGGTCAAAGACCAGGCCAGCAGTGAGCCGACCTCGTCACCCGTGAGTATTCGCCACTTCGGTCCTGTCCCTTCCGCATCCTGGACTCGAAGACCAACTGCACAGCGATCCGCATCGGGATCGTGGGCGATCAACAGGTCTGCGTCGCAACGCTGTGCCGTTGCCAGGGCAAGATCCAGAGCGCCAGGTTCCTCCGGATTGGGAAAGGCCACGGTTGGAAAGTCCGGGTCGGGTTCGGACTGTTCGACCACCATGATCGGCTCAGGCAAGCCGGCTGCGCTCAGGACCGCGTTGAAAACCGTCCCACCGACTCCGTGCATCGGGGTGTAGACGACCCGGGCGGGACGCAGGCTCCGTTGCCTGACGAGGCTCGCAGCGCGAGCGACGTAGCGAACGAGAACCTCCTCGCCGAGGGTTTCCCACTCGTCACACAGGGTGATCGCCGACAGTGGCCCGGCAGCGACACGCGTGATGTGATCGCTGATTTGTTGATCGACGGGTGCGGCAATCTGTGCTCCGTCGCCCAGATAGACCTTGTACCCGTTGTCAACCGCGGGGTTGTGACTGGCGGTCACCATCACACCGGCGTCACAGCCAAGGCTCAAAACCGCATGGGCCAGGACCGGCGTGGGCAGGGCCCTTGGCAAGATCATCACGCGAAGGCCCGCACCTGCGAACACGGCTGCCGACTCGCGTGCAAAGACATCGGATTGGTGCCGCGCATCGAAGCCGATGAC
The DNA here is from genome assembly GCA_046082705.1 of Actinomycetota bacterium. Classification (GTDB taxonomy): domain Bacteria; phylum Actinomycetota; class Acidimicrobiia; order Acidimicrobiales; family Ilumatobacteraceae; genus F1-20-MAGs119. Next base: position 16,691 of record JBJTYJ010000134.1, read on the forward strand.
AATCACCCGACCGGACTGCTCACGCACGAAGGCAGCGAGGCCGGCTGCGGTTTGTCGCACCACCATTCGATTCATGCGATTGGGCCCCGGCCCCAACGCTCCGCGCAGCCCGGCCGTCCCGAAGGTCAAACGCCCCGAAAACGAGTCGACAAGTTCCGCCTCCGCATCGGCACTGCCAAGGTCGGCGGCCTGCATCAGCGTTGCCAGCGCCGCCCTCGTTTCGGGATCGGGGTCCTCTTCGAGCCAGGCCCGCAAAAGTGAACGATCCATGTCGGATGCCCTAGAGCAGTCGCAGTACTCGCGCGAGCAGGGTACCCATGCGCGACGCCGCATCACGGCCGGCCTGCAGCACTTCCTCATGATTGAGTGCTTGTCCGTTCATCCCTGCGGCGAGGTTCGTCACCAGAGATATCCCGAGAATCTCCAAACCCAAGGACCGCGCCACGATGGCCTCAAGACCCGTGCTCATACCGACCAACGTGCCACCCATGGCACGCACCATGCCGATCTCAGCGGGCGTCTCGTACATCGGTCCACGAAACTGTGCATAGATCCCCTCGGCGAGATTTGGTTCGATCGAGTGGCACAATGCGCGCAGTCGGGGTGAGTACAAATCGGTCAGATCGACGAAATGCGCACCATGCAGGGGCGACGTGCCGGTGAGATTGAGATGGTCGCGTATCAGCACCGGAGTTCCGGGGGACCACGCCGGGTCCAAACCGCCACAGCCGTTGGTCAACACGATCACCCGACAGCCGGCCGCGCCGGCGGTACGAACCGCATGGGTCACTGCATCCACACCTCGTTCTTCGTACAGATGGGTGCGACCGAGGAACACCAGGACCTTGCGACCGCTCGCATCCACACTGCGTATCTGTCCGGCGTGACCAGCAACGAGTGGCGGCGCGAAATGCGGCAGGTCGGTGACGGCAAACTGAGCCCGCGTCTCCCCGAGTAGATCGGCGGCCGGCTCCCATCCGGAGCCCAGAACGAGGGCAATGTCGTGAGAGGGCACGCCCGTCTTTGTTGAGAGTGCCGCGGCGGCTTCGGTGGCGCGGTTTTGCGCGTCGACCGTGGCTGGATGACTGCTCACTTCTCGAGCGTACCCCGCACCACGAACTCACTGCACCGAAAGGCTGGCACGAAACTCGGCATCGGCGATGAGTTCCTTGGTGTGCGCTGGGGGTTCGCTGAGGCGTTCGAGCGTGACACCGTGGATGTCGCCGGCAAATCGATAGACGTGCGGATAGTCGCCGACGGGCGCCCCGGTGTCGAGGCCGACATCGAAGGTTTCGCCACTGATGGAGAAGATCACGGGTACCGAGCGCTCGACGCGAACATGACAGGCTGGTTTGCCATCGATGCTCAGCACCGACTCTCCCCCGCCACCGAAACCGCCGTCGTACGCATGGTCTAGCTGCACGGTGTGTCGACCGGGCTCGAGGGGCTCATTCGACGTGGCGACGAAGTGTTCGTGGCCGAACCAGTTGTAGTGGTACCGCGGGCGCCTGTCAGCACCTACGTACAGTGACCAGCCGGCCATGTTGCCGCCCTGTGCGACGATGACGCCTTCGTAGTTGTCGTGCGTGATGGTGATGTCGGCGGTGATGCGGAATGAGCAGTTCTTCAGGTTGACGACAGAACGCTCGGGCATGCGGAAATGCACCTTGGTGTAGGTCATCTTGGTGAGCCCACGCAGAGTGTCGTGAACGGCGAACTTCGGGCCGAAGCTGTGAGCGGGTTCCTTCAGCGGGTACACGTTGTTGCGACGCGCTTCTCGGTCGAACAGGTCGAGAAGTTCAGCGAGTTTTTCGGGGTGTGAAGCGGCGAGGTCGTTGCCCTGCGAGAAGTCGTTGCGAATGTCGTAGAGCTCCCACTTCTCCTGCGGTCCGTCGAATGGGACCGAGTCGAATCGCTTCCAGGGGACGCGTCCGTGAAAGCAGGAGGCGATCCAGCCGTCGTGGTAGATCGCGCGGTTGCCGAACATCTCGAAGTACTGGGTGAGATGGTTCTCGGGCGCCGAGGCTGACGTCATCGTGGGCAACATCGACACGCCGTCGATGTTCATTTGTTCAAGGCCGTTGACACGTGCGGGTGCCGTGATGCCTGCTGCGTCGAGCAAGGTCGGGAAAATGTCGGTGACGTGGTGGAAGTTCGACCGCAGTCCGCCGGCGTCGGTGATGCGTCGTGGCCATTGCACCGCAACGGCGTTGCGGGTGCCGCCGAAGTGCGAAGCGATCTGTTTCATCCATTGGAATGGTGAATCAAGTGCCCATGCCCAAGCGAGGTTGAAGTGGTTCTCGCATTTCGCCGAACCAAAGTCGTCGATGTGTTCGAGCAGCCATTCGGGGTCTTCGGGCAAGCCGTTCTGGAACGACGGCGCACTCCACGCCCCGTTGACGGTTCCCTCGGCCGAGGCTCCGTTGTCGCCGGTGATGTAGATGAACAAGGTGTTGTCGGTTTCACCCATGTCGTCGAGGGCGTCGAGCACCTTGCCCACCTGTTCGTCGGTGTGCGCCATGAAACCCGCGAACACTTCCATCAATCGTGCTGCAACGGGTTTGTAGCGGTCGGGGTATTCGTCCCACGAGGGAACCTCGGCAGGCCTTGGCGTGAGAGTGGTGTCGGGCGGGATCACGCCGAGTTCGAGTTGTCGTCGGTAAATGCGTTCTCGCAGCGCATCCCAACCATCGTCGAATTGACCCTTGAACCGTTCGATGTACGACGGCCACACGTGGTGCGGACAGTGCATCGCACCGGTGGCAAGATACGCAAAGAACGGGCGGTGTGGGTTCGTGCCGCGCTGCAAACGAATCCAATCGATGGCACGTTCCGCGATGTCTTCGCTCATGTGGTAATCGTCGCGGCCCTCGTAGGGCATCACGGGCGTGGTTTGGTCGAACAACGGTGGTTCGTACTGACTGGCCTCGGCGCTGAGAATTCCGTAGAAGCGTTCGAAGCCGAGGCCCATCGGCCATCGGTCGTACGGCCCCGACAGCGACTGCTCGTGCGCGGGCGTGAGGTGCCACTTGCCGAATGCCCCCGTGGAATATCCGTATTGCTTCAAGACTTCGGCGACGGTCGCAGCTTCTTTCGGAATGATGCAGTCGTACCCGGGGAAACCGCTCGCACCTTCGGGGATGTTCCCCATATGTACCGCGTGGTGATTGCGGCCAGTCAACAGTGCGGCACGCGTGGGTGAACACAGAGCCGTCGTGTGGAACTGGTTGAATTTCAGCCCGTTGGCAGCGACTCGATCGAGCGCCGGCGTCGGTACCGGACCACCGAAAGTTCCGCAGGTACCGAAGCCCACATCGTCGAGCAGAACGATGACGATGTTCGGCGCATCGGGCGACGGCAACGGAACGTCGGGGCGTGATGGTTCGGACTCGTCGATGAGTCGACCCAATGTTCCCGCGAATGGCGGTGTTGGAAACGGTAGGTCGGGGCCGCTCGGCTTTGTCACGGCGTTGTCACCCTCTCAGGCCTTCGTGGTCGAAACATCCACGCACCGCGTCGACGACTGCTTGGGTACCCGACACGTCTATGTCTGCCGTCGACCATGGTTGCTTGCCCGACAGCACGGCGACGAGAGTCGCCCTTGTCATCGACACGGTTGCATCGGCACCACTGCCATCGGTGGGCACCGCCACGCAGTTGCGGATCATCAGGCCCGCCGATTCACCGTCGATGACGAAACCGAGATGGGCACGGACTCCATCGGCACACACCGGGTCGAGCAGTACTCGTATGGTGTGAATCAATTCGACCGATCCGACATGTGCGATTGCTTTCGAGCCGAACGAGTGGCGCATGTAGCGATCCATCGGCGTTTGGCCATCGAGGTGGCGTGCCCGCGTGATCGCCCAGTTACGGATGTTCGCTGCTGGGGTGCGTTCGGCGACGAGACGCAGGCCGCGGGCCAGCAGTTTTTTGTCGGAGTCGGTCGCATCGGCTGAACGGGCTAGCCAGGTGGCAAGTTCGGTTCCCCAACGCACGTCATCGTTGTCGAATGCGTCTGCCGCCTGTTTGGCAACAGCATCGCGTCCTCCGAAGCCGGCAATCAACTTGTCGAGACGTTCCTCCGGAGGGCCGGGAAAAAGCTTCGACTCGTCGCCATCGAACCAGCCGCGCAAACCGGTGAGGATTTGTCGAACGTGGTGCTCGCCGACCCCGTAACGCTCACTCGTCAGATAATCGACATCGAAAAGCGACGGCAGGGAAACGCGGCTCGCGATCTCGTCAGACGTCCAGCCTTTGTTGACGGCACGGACGGTTTGATCCCACAGAAACTGGATCGAGTCGCGGTAGCGCTCGGAGATTGTCCTGATGTCGTCACGACCCGACAGCGGCGGCCCGTGTGTTCCCACCAAGTGTTCAGGTTCCCACTCGATGATCTGCTCGATGCCGGGAATCAACACCCGTGGGTCGCGGTACTCCTCGCCACGAATCGGAAAGACGTTGAAGAGCGCCGGCCAGACGGTGTTGTGAATGCAGACACCGAGGTCGGGAAAGAAGAAGTTGACCGAGTCGTCGCTGTCGCTTGGGGAAAATCTCACGACCACCCGCGCGCCGGCGATCGACATCTCACCCTCATCGGGAAGTTCATGGGTCACCGGAACGTGTCCAGGGGTTGCCGGAGCGTGCGCAGGATTGCGGTAGTGGAACCCAAGACCCACGTTCACCAAGGCGTCGGGGCCGTCGGTAGGCATGACGATGCCGAACTGTTCGACAAGCCCGCGTGAATACGCAGGCCCGACCTCACCCGACGCGCGCACCTTGTTGGAAGCGATCCGTCGATGTCCGTGGATCGGCAACGGCTTCGCATGATTGCCTTCGTCGAGAACGGCCGTTGTGCCGTCGACATAGTGGAAGTGGGTGTACACGACCGCTGCGATCGGACGATCCGTGTGCTTGCGAAGTTCCGTGAGCGCCGCCGCCATTTCCTGAACCGAGTCACCCGTGTCAAAGGCGATGATGCCGTCGGGCGCATCGACGAACGTCTGATTCGACAATCCGTTACCGACGAGACACCACACACCACTGCGAACCTCGTACAGGTTCGGCGCGATCACTTCATTCTGTGCGAGATGGTCGCGGTGCACGCGGGCACCGTTCGGCGCGACAACCGTTGCTTTCCCATTGCGTTCGAAACTGCGTGCCGTCATGACTCCCCCACCCAATCGTCGCACATCATGCCCTCAAGGCTTGCCGAGATGGGGCCGTCACTGCACACATCTGATCGGCAACACACCCGAGTTCGAAGGGAATTATCATAGCCATCAGCGAGACCGCCCGTTATGAAATGCACAAGGAACTACGCAACCGATTGGGGGAACCAGTGGCCGACACGTTGATGGAGCACCTGCCGCCCAGTGGCTGGTCTGCAGTCGCTCTCAAATCTGACATTGATCAGTTAAGAGGCGAGATGAACACGAGGTTTGCAGTCGTCGACAAGCGGATTGACTCGCTCGCCCACGGCATGTGGGCCGCGGTGGGAATTTTTTCGGGCGCATTCATCGCGCTCTTTTCCCTCATCGCCGCAAAAGTGTGATCTTCCGTCGGACGCGCCCTTCGAACACTTCTCGACGTTGAGGGGATGCCCCGTCGAGTCCGTACATCGCAAGTCGCGACGCACGGCAGCGCAGGCCGAACATGAGTCGCACCGACCGCAACGCGGTTCGTTTGCCGGGTTCGCCCTGCACGGCGTTGACCCAACGGGGTGAGCCGTACGTGGTGACAGTGATGAAGCGGCGCACGTTGCGCAACAGCGGTTCGATGCGGTTGGCAGCCTCGGGTAGTTGCCAAGCGACGCCGTTCACCAAAATGCGATCGAACCAGCCCTTCAACATCGCGGGTTGACCGCACCACCAGGTCGGGTGGGTGAGGATGAGAACTTCACACCAGCGCAGGTCCTCGACGTGGCTCGCCAACTCCGGATGTCGTTCGAGCTTGTCGGCGATGTCGCCGAGGTGCGTGTTCTTCTCATCGGCGGTGAAGACGGGGTCGAAACCCTCCGCCCACAGATCATGGTGTCGAACCTCGTGACCGTGTACCGCAAGTTCCTCGAGGACAACATCGCGGAGGTGCGACACGAATGAATCCAGTGAGGGATGCGCGTGGACAACGAGCACCCTCATCGCGTGACCGTTCGTTCAACCCGGGCAATGAAGCGGCGGCGCTGTTCATCGGTCGAGGTGTCCATGGCGTAAAGACCGACGTGCCGACACTGTGCTCGCCATCCGGTGGCCGCACGCAACGCGCGGGTCAGGGTGCGCCGACCGTTGTCGTTGACCGCTTTCACGTAGAGCCAGGGCGATCCGTAGGTGCTGATCACCACGATCCGTCGAAGATGCGTAAGCGCAGGACGAATGCGGTCATCCTCCATCGTGAATGCGACACCCGGCAACATCACACGCTCGAGCCAACCTTTCAACTGCGCGGGAAGACCCGACCACCACGTGGGATAGGTGAAAACCAACATTTCGGCCGAACGGACGGCGTCGACGTGCCGCATGATGTCGCCCGGCACTTCATCGCCTCTGGCCATGTAGGCCTCCCATTCGGCGCGCGTCATGACGCACCGGAATGATTCCGCCGAGAGATCAAGAACGGTGACGTCGTGGCCGGCGGTCCGCAGCCCACGTTCCGCGACATCCCTCAATGCGGAGGAGAAACTGCCCTCGATGGGGTGACAGTGAACGAGAACTGCGCGCATGAGGCGGTCACGCCACCGTCGTCACAACTGCACCTCGATGCAGCCGTCGTTGACACGGCAGGGGTAGGTACCCAGTGCGACACGGGCAGGACTCGCCACCACCTCACCCGTGGTGACATCGAAGCGTCCGTTGTGCTTTGGACATTCGATCTCGGTGCCGTCGACGAAACCGTCGGCAAGCGAGGCACGCCCGTGCGTACACACGGCGTCGATGGCGAAGAATCGATCATCGGCGGTACGCACGATCGCGACGGGGTTCTCCGCCACGGCGACGCCGATGACGTCTTCACGGGCAACGTCGTCGACCGAACCGACGACGTGCCAGCCTGGCTCGGTCACGGCAACACCCGCGCGAGAACCACCGACTGATCATCACGTTGCCTGGCGAGCGTCGGAAGAATCTCGCGGATCGCACGCCAGATACTGCGGTGTGGTGTCGGCAATTGGTCGGCAACGGCTGCATGCAACTTCGGCAGTGCGTGATAGGGCACAGTTGGAAAGATGTGATGCTCGAGGTGGTAGTTCATGTTGAGGTACATGAACCTGTTGAACCGATTCATCATCACGGTTCGGGTGTTCAGACGATGGTCGAGAACGTCTTCCGCCAACCCCGCATGTTGCGTGATTCCGTAGATCACCATGAGCCAGCGGCCGTAGATGGTGGGAAGACCGATGAACATCGCGGGCAAGATCGACCCGACCGCAACGCACCACGCGATCACTCCGGTGAAAGCGACGATGTAGATGCGCGACCACAGAATACTTCCACGCATTTCTTCGGCCGGCTGAAAATTGGCCTGCTCGGCGGTTGGTCGCCCGACGGCGTTGAGGAACAACTTCTTCGACTCAGCGATGATCGTGCGGACGGCAAAGAGTTCGAGAAAGGTGTTCAGAAGCGGCGCGCCGCGTTGGAACGCGATCTCCGGGTCACGGCCAACGATGATCGTGTCGCTGTGGTGGCGGGCGTGGCTCCAACGCCAGCTGATGGGCTCGCGAAAGTCCATGAATGCAGCGACGTGGTAGATGACGTCGTTCGTACGTCTCGAGCGAAATGCGGTGCGGTGACCACACTCGTGCCAACGTGCGTCACTCGCCGATCCGTACATGACGCCGTACACGGCAAAAGCAGGAACGGCCCACCAGCCACCCCACGACAAGTAGGCAAGAATGCCCGAACCGACGAGAAGCACCAACCAGAGAACCGTGTCACGGGCGGCAATGCCGTTGCTGCGGGCCATCAACGCTTTCATCGTCTCGCGGTCGACGTGCGGCTTGTACCAGTCGGCTTCGACGAGGTTGTTCGCCTCGGCATTTTTCGCCTCGGGGCCGCCCACGGTGTAGTCGCGCACGTGCCCAAACTACTTGAGCCCAATCGGCGCGTGACACACTCGGTCGTATGGTCTTCGACCTGCAGATCAATCCGGGAGTCGCCTCGTGGTCGACGATTCGCGATGCTGCTCGCGCGGCCGAGGATGCGGGGTTCGCGGCGCTCTGGACCATCGACCATCTGCAGGGTTCGGTCATGGGCGCACCCGACATGCCCGAGTGCTTCGGTCTTCTCGGTGCGCTCGCCGCGTCCACATCGTCGATCGCACTCGGTCCACTCGTGGTCAACGTCGGTAACCGTCACCCCGCGGTGCTCGCAAACGCGGCAGCAACGGTGCAGTCGATTTCGGGCGGACGGTTCATTCTCGGTCTCGGCGCCGGCGGCGGACCGAACGGATCGGCGGCAAGTGAACGGTCGGCAACCGGTCTTCCGGCCCCCGCGACGGTCGCCGAGCGACATGCGGTGCTCGAGGACGCGCTCGATGTGCTCGACGAGATGTGGTCGCCGCATCGCGAGGAGAAGTACGCCACCTTTCCCCTACCGATACCCCGGCCGCCCATCGTGCTTGGAGTGAACGGCGAGCGTCTGGCGCGCATCGCGGGCAGACGGACACAAGGTGTGAACGTGCGGGCCATCAGCGACAAGGCACGCAACGTCATCACCGCGTTCGCCGCTGAGCGGCGACGGTCGGGCATGAGCGGTGAATTTCATGCGACGGTGTGGGACTTTTTCGACGAGTCGCTTCTGCAGCCGGGGAATCCGAAGATTGCCCAATGGGAGTCATGGGGCGTCAACCGCGTCATCCTGATCATGTACGAGACGATCGACGTCGCGCGCATCACCGGTGCGGGAAAGTTTCTCGGTTCTTGACCGGCTCGAGCGTCACTGCGAACATTTTGGAATGAACCGCGAATTGCGACCCAAGTCGATGGCGCCGCCCGCCGCTGCCTATGCACACGGCGTCGAAGTGCCAGCCGGCTCACGGCTCGTGTTCACTTCGGGTGTCGTTCCAAATTCCAGCGACGGCACGACGCCCGATGCGATCGGCGAACAGGCCGCGTTGGTATGGCGCAATATCGCGAGCATCCTCGGCGAGGCGAACATGGATCTTCGCGACATCGTCTCCATCACCACGTACGTGGTGGCGACAGCAAATCTTGCCGAGCACCTGCGCGATGTGATGGCCGCCCGCGATGCTGCACTGCAGGGCCATCTTGCCGCGAGCACGCTCGTCACGGTTCCCGCACTCGCACGACCGGAATGGAAGATGGAGATCGCGGTTATCGCCGCAAGATCGTGAGGGCGGCGTTCTTGCCGCTTGCGCCCCACACGCCGGCACCGGGGAACGTCGCCGCGCCCGTGAGATAGAGACCCTTCACGGGTGTCGCGTAGCGCGTGAGTTCGGGGTTGGTGTTGAGCAGGGCCGCAAGCGGACCGCCCGCAAAACTGGTGGCGTGTCCCTGCGGCAGGAAGAACTCGCTCTCGTACTTCGCCGGCGTCATGCAGCGCCATTCAGCGATCGAATCAAGGAATCCGGGCTCGACGAGGTCGGCGTACAACTCGAGCCAGCGTCGCGGCTCGGCGTCGGACTCCCACCCGCCACGGAATGAATAAGG
>JBJTYJ010000135.1:0-3866 GCA_046082705.1 Actinomycetota bacterium
ACCGGCCGACCTCGACACCAGCGGTTTGTCGGTCAACGCGGCCGACCTCGACACGATTCTCTCCGTCGATGTCACCGGCTGGCGCGAGGCGATCCCGCAGATTCGCGAGCACTACGCCGCGTTCGGGCCGAAGCTGCCGAATCAGTTGATGGAGTCCCTCGACTCGCTCGACAAATCCCTCGCCAACGCCTAACGGTTCTCGGCGCCCTTTCGTAGGTTTCTCGGTGTGTAATTACCCGTTTTTCGGGTAATTACACACCGAGAACCACTCAGTTATTGGCCGACGAGGAGGGCGCGGATTCCGAGGCCCATCAGGAAGAGTCCTCCCCCGCCGTAGAGCAGATAGAGCTTCTTCTTCATCTGATTGCGGTACGAGTAGATGATTGCAACGGCGATGATCGCAACGAAGCCGTAGAAGGCGTGGAACGCCGGAAACTCGAGCTTGTACTTGTTGACGAGCGCGACACCGAGAGCAACCTGGACGAACACGGCGACTTCGGCCACCGCGATGAACCACCACAGCGCCCGTGACCGCAGCGATTCCCACTTGTGCGCACCGAGCGACCAGAGACCCGCGAGGCCGTTGCCGATGATCATGAACCACGACCAGTTCTCGTGGAAATCACGGAGGAGCAATGCGAGCACGGATCGAATCTAGCGAATGAGAGTGTCGGCTTCGTTGCCCATCATCTCGATGGTGAAACCTCCTCGGCCGTCGGTCGAGACGGTGGTCACCGAACAGTTGTCGAGGCTCGCAATCACCATTCGGTCGTCGGCGGTTGCCGCGCCGATCACGACGTTGATCGCAATGAAGTGACTGAAGATCACCGTGTCGGTGGGAATTGATGCCAGCGCATCGAGAAGGTTCGTCCGGTAGTCGGCGTAGCGCGTGCCGTCGGATGCGATTACCTGTGACCACGTACCTGCCATCGCGGACCGCAGCCAGTCGATTCTCGTTTCGAGTGTGTGCCCCTCGGGCGACGGAATTTCGGCAATGCGCGGTTCGATGCCCACGTCGATACCCCACCGCGTCGCCAAAGGCTGTGATGTCTCGCGACACCGCCGCAGCGGACTCGACAAAACCGACAATGGCCCGAGACCGAACAGCTTGTCGCTGACGTCGCGCGCTTGACGTTGGCCGAGGTCGTCGAGCGCCGGGTCGGGGTCGACGTTCCAACCTGCAGCAGCGCGTCCATGTCGGACGAGGTGAAGTCGTGGCATCAAAAGAACCAGCCGTCACGCAACGGGCCGGGGTCGCCCGCCTTGCGGTACCACTCGGCGCCGAATGCGGTACGAAATACATCCTCGGGCATCTTCGCGAACCAGCCCGTGTCGGTGATCTGGCTGCGGTGGCTTTGGATCGCACGGCGCTTCACGTCCACGAAGTCGGCGACATCGATGCGGTGCGTGAGTTCGCTCTCGAGCAGGCCCATCGGGTTGCCGTCGTCGGCGGGACCATCGGGGTCCCAGTCGTCTTCCGGGTCGATGAGTCCCGCGGCGCGCGCCTGGTCACGCATGCGGCGCATGTTGTCGCGGTTCATCGTCGCTTCGTAGACGTGCGCGACACCCGCAATCTCCGCCGCGCGGTGGCCAACCCTGTGCACCATGATGTGGTCGGGGTGGCCGTAGTTGCCGTGCCAGTCGTAGACGGTGAGAACGTCGGCCTCGTGTTTGGCAAGAATCGCAGCCAGACGCGCGGCAGCCTCGTCGACCGACGCTCCAATGAATGCTCCGTCGTCTCCGTTCTGCTCCCAACCCGTCATGCCGCTGTCGCGGTAACCCAGCCATTCGAGGTGGGCGACACCAAGCTCTGCACACGACAACTCGGTTTCGCGGCGGCGTCGGTCGGCAAGGGTTTCGGCCGGTGCAAGATCAGCCGGAACTTCGCCGTGTTCGCCGCCGGTGGCGACGACGAGCACCACGGTGTGACCCTCCTTGGCCGCCCGCGCCATGGTTCCACCCGTCGCGATGGCCTCGTCGTCGGGATGTGCGTGAAAGCAGACGAGCGTGCCCATCAGGCTTGCTTCACCGCACCCGACGCAAGCAGCGCCTCGACACGGTCGGCGGCAAAACCCCAACGTTCGAGCACTTCACGGGAGTTCTGCCCCGCGTGCGCAGGGGCGAGCGTGAGTTCACCCGAGGTCCGCGAGAAACGCGGTGCGGGCGCGGGCTGTGTGACCCCGTGATGCTCGACGAATGTCTTGCGCTCGACGTTGTGGCGGTGGTGTGCGGCCTCGCTCATCGTCAGCACGGGGGCAAAGCAGACGTCGGTTGCCTCCATGATTGCGCACCACTCGGCCTGCGTCTTTTGCAGGAACACCTCGGTGAGTCGCGCCTTCAGGTGCGGCCACTGCGAACGGTCCATCTGCTTGGCGAATTCGGCGTCACCGTCGAGACCGGTGAGACGCATCAACTCGGCATAGAACTGCGGTTCGATCGAGCCGAGCGAAACGTAGCGGCCGTCCTTGCAGCGGTAGACGTCGTAGAAGTGCGCTCCGGTGTCGAGCAGGTTGGTACCCGGTGAGTTTTCGTCGAACAAGCCGACGTTCTTCATCGCCCAGAACATGGTCATGAGAATCGCCGTGCCATCGACCATCGCGGTGTCGACCACCTGGCCCTTGCCGCTCTTCTGCGCTTCGAGCAATGCAGCCACCACGCCCAACGCAAGAAACATTCCACCGCCGCCGAAGTCGCCGACCATGTTCAACGGTGGTGTCGGCATTTCACCCGCACGACCGAAGTGCGCGAGTGCGCCGGCAAGAGCGATGTAGTTGATGTCGTGCCCCGCGGCCTGGCCGTACATTCCGTTCTGGCCCCACCCGGTCATGCGGCCAAAGACGATGCGCGGGTTGCGCGCTCGACACACATCAGGCCCGACACCGAGGCGCTCCATGACGCCGGGACGGAATCCTTCGATGATCGCGTCGGCCGACTCAACGAGCGCAAGCAGCGCCTCGACGCCGTCTGGGTTCTTCAGGTCGATCGCAATGTTGCGCCGACCGCGCAACAGGATGTCGAAATGCGGGGAGTCGGGCGCCGGACCACGCACGGACTGTGCGCGTTCGACACGCACGACCTCGGCGCCGAGATCGGACAACAACATCGCCGCAAACGGACCGGGCCCGATGCCGGCGATTTCGATGACGCGATAGCCGTTCAGCGGACCGGGCATGGCGACTCCTTGAGGTGCGAAATGATCGATTCAGTGATGCGCGACCACAGCGGGCGCGGCAGATCGTGACCCATGTCGGTGACCATGTCGAGACGTGCGTTGGGAATCAGCTCCGCTGCCCGCTGACCACCGCTCGGGGCGATCAACGTGTCGTCGGTGCCGTGAATGACGAGCGTTGGTGCGGTGACCCCGCGCAGGCCCTCAGTACGGCGTCCACTCGCGTAGATGGCCGCCAGCTGCCTCGGCGCTCCCTCGGGATAGAACGAGCGGTCGAACGATGCCGTAGCATCGACTTGGTTCTGTTCGATGGTGGCGTACTTCTTCGACTGCCACACCATCCAGTTCTTCGACGACTCGATGTAGGCGGCGCGATCCGTCGGCGGCGGGGCGACAAGGGCCTCCATTGCCTCTGGTGTGGGCTGGCCGTATTCGGGCTCACCTGAATTCGACATGATCGACGTCAGCGAGGCAACGCGTGTCGGGTGCTCGATTGCCATGATTTGCACGATCATCCCGCCCATCGACCCGCCGATGACGTGGGCGGCGTCGACACCGAGTGCGTCGAGCAGACCCACCGCGTCGGCCGCCATGTCGGACAGGTTGTAGGGCACCGCGGGCACCGGGCCGTCGAGCAACGCCGCGCGGATCACGCCATCGGTGTCGACCGCCTTGCCGTCGAGTTTGGTGCTCAGGC
>JBJTYJ010000136.1:0-2292 GCA_046082705.1 Actinomycetota bacterium
CACGGTGCGGGTGGCGTCAGCCAGGACTTCCTGCTGTCGCGCATGTACGCCCACATCCGCGGCTTGCGGTTGGCCGATGGTCCGGATGAGGTGCACAAGATGACGATTGCCCGTGCCGAGCTGCGCAAGTTCGATCCGTCATTTCGTACCGACGGGGTGAACACCATCGCCCCGGGCGGCGGCCGGGGCTAGTTCCAGGCCGACCATCGCTCCACCGGTACCCGAGGCCCCGACCAACGTCTGCGCTCCGTGGATGTCGGCGAACTGTTTCACGATCGCAAGGCCGAGTCCTGAACCCGGCATGGCACGTGTCGCTGCTGCACGATAAAAGCGGTCGAAAACGAACGGTCGATCCTCGGGCGAGACGCCGGGTCCCGAATCGTGCACCTCGACGCGTGTTCCACGCACGAACACTTCGACCGGTGTGGATTGCGGGCTGAACTTCAGTGCGTTGTCGATGAGGTTCGACACCGCGCGATCGAACTGACCGGGGCGAACCTCGACGGTTGCGGCGTTGTCGACATGCAGGCGAACGTCACGGCCCGACCGACGTTGTGCGCGCTCGACAAGGTCGTGCAACGCATCGTCGAGTCGCACCCGTGACGGAGTTTCGCTGCTGCTCTGGTCGCTGGCGAGCGCGGACAGTTCACTCGACAGTGCCGTGAGTTCGTCGACCTCGGCACGAATGTCGTTTACGATGTCGCGACGTGTGTCGGCCGGAAGATCGGTTCGTTCAAGAAGTTCGGCGTTTGCGCGCAGACTGGTGAGGGGTGTGCGCAGTTCGTGACTGGCGTCTTGTACCAGTTGCTTTTGTTGCGCAAGGCTGCGGCCGAGTGCCCCGAGCATCGTGTTGAAACTCGACACCAGGTTTCCGATCTCACCGCTGGCCTCGATGTTGATCGGATCACTCGTGTTCTGTGTTCGTGCGATCTCGTCGGCGGAACTGGCAAGTTTCTCGATCGGCCGTGTCGTGCGGCGCGCGACCAGCCAGCCGACGGTGGCCGCGACGGCGATGCCGATGAGTCCGATGATGATCAACCAAGTGCGAAGGCCACCGCGGGCGTCTTCGATGTCGGTGATGTCCTTGCCGAGTTGGATTGCGCCACCGGCCGGCAGTGAGAGCGTGTAGACGCGGTATGCCTTGTCCCCGACGGTGGCATTGGCAAAGCGACCCGCGAACCCGACATTGGATGCCGCAAGTTCCAGGTCGGCGCCCGTGACCGCCAATTCGGACGGACCGAGGCTGGCAAGAATCGCGCCGTTGGCGTCGATGACCTGCGTGACGGCATCGAACTCGGGCTGCAACAGGGTCGGCCCAAGTGGGGCCCGCTGGCGGCCGAAGAAGTCGGTGCGTTCGAGTGCACGGTCGATTTCCCTCACGATCGTGGCCGCTCGCGACTTCAACGAGTCGTCGACCTGTGATCGCAGTTCGTGGCTTGCAATGAGATATGCACTGACGGCGAGCACTCCGACGGTGACCAATGTGATGAGGCCACTGACGAGGGCCAGTTTCTTGCGCAGCGTCATGCCTTCACCGTGTAGCCGACGCCGCGCACGGTGAACACGATTCGCGGATCGCCATGTTCCTCTGTCTTGCGTCGCAGGTAACCGATGTAAACGTCGAGCGACTTCGAGCCGGTTTCGAAGTCGTAACCCCAGATTTCCTCGTAGAGCTGTTCACGGGTGACGACGAGACCCGCACGCAGCATGAGTGCTTCGAGAAGATCGAACTCGGTTTTTGTGAGGTGGATCTCGCGGCCGTTGCGGTGCACCTGTCGCCGTGCGGCGTCGAGAACGAGATCCCCGACCTGCAGCGAGGTGGCCTCTTCGGTGGTGACGCGGCGACGCAAGAGTGCGCGCACGCGGGCCAACAGTTCATCGATCGAGAACGGCTTGACGAGGTAGTCGTCGGCCCCCGCGTCGAGGCCTGCGACACGGTCGTTGACCTCGTGCTTCGCCGTGAGCAGCAGAATCGGCACGCGCGACCCACGCAACCGAGCTTCGCGGCAAACGATGAGGCCGTCGGCGAAGGGCATCATCACGTCCATCACCGCTGCATCGGGGGGCGATGATGTGATTGAAGCAAGCGCCGCCGCACCGTCGTTCACTGCGGTGACGCGGTATCCCTCGAGTTCAAGCACGCGCACGACCGCAGAGCGCACGGCCGGGTCGTCTTCGGCGACGAGCACCCTAGGTGCATCGATGTTGCTCGCGGGAGCCGTGTTGCTCGCGGAGGCCATGAAACAAACCGTACCGACGTTGCGGTGCCCATTCGAGTGCGCACCGCCGATT
>JBJTYJ010000137.1:0-2667 GCA_046082705.1 Actinomycetota bacterium
TGACGTCGAGACACGGGATCACGCGCGCGACGTTCATCGCCCCGACCCCAATGCGCTGAGGACTTCACTCAACGTGAAGCGCCCCTCGTAGATCGCCTTGCCCGTGATGACACCCTCGATGTTCGGAATCGCCGACAGAGCCACGATGTCGTCGACTGTTCCGACTCCACCGCTGCCGATGACGGGCATTGGCGCGCTTTGCGCCGCGTTCGTGAGGCCTTCGATGTCGGGGCCGACCAACATGCCGTCGCGGGAAATGTCGGTGATCACGGCACACGCCGCGGTCGGGTACATGGCGAGTGCCTCGGACAGGGCGACGCCCGACGACTGCGTCCAGCCTTCGGTCGCAAGCACTCCCCCGCGGTGATCGAGGCCAACCGCCACAGCAACACCGACGTTCGACGTCACTTCGACGACGAGCGCCGGTTCGCGAACCGCCGCCGAACCCATGACGACGCGTGCCACGCCTGCGTCGGCGAGCGCGGCCGCGTCGGATACATCACGAACACCACCACCCACCTGCAACCGGGCACGACCCGACAGCGCGGTCGCGATACGCGAAATGACGGGACGGTTCACGGCCGCGTCGCCCTTTGCGGCATCGAGGTCGACCATGTGCACCCACGTCGCGCCCGCGGCGACGAATGCCTCGGCAACCGCAAGCGGATCGTCGCCGTACACCGTTTCATCCGCATAGTCACCCTGTCGCAGGCGCACAACATTGCGCCCACGCAGGTCGATCGCGGGAAAGACGACGAAGCCGGTCATCTCGCACCTCCGCACGCCTGCACGAAGTTTCCCAGAATCGCCAATCCATCGGCGGCCGACTTCTCGGGGTGGAACTGTGTTGCCACGACGTTTCCGCGTCGCACCACCGCGGTGAGTTCCGCGCCGTAATCGCACGTCGCCACGACGACCTGCGGATCAACCGGCCGTGCGGCGTAGGAATGCACAAAATATACCCACGGGGTTGCCGGCAGCCCGGCGAACAACGGATCGGTTGCACGCGCGTGCAGTTCGTTCCACTGCATCTGGGGTTTGCGCACCGTGTCGGGAATCGACGTCACACGACCGGGAATCACGCCGAGACCCGCGTGCGACGGATCCTCGTCGCTTGCGTCGAAGAGCATCTGCATGCCGACGCAGATTCCGAGGAACGGACGGCCCGATGCAACCGCGTCGTGAACCACGGTTTCGAGGCCTGCTCCGCGCAACGCGTCCATACAGGCACCGAACGCGCCGACTCCGGGCAGCACCACGCCATCGGCGTCGGCGACGAGACCTGCGTCCCGCGTCAGGCGCGCATCGGCACCCATGCGCACGAGAGCCTTTTGCGCCGAACTGAGGTTGCCGATTCCGTAGTCGAGCACCGCAACGAGCGGAGCCGTCATGCAAGCACACCCTTCGTCGAGGGAACTCCCCCGCCCTCGATGCGCACGGCGTCGCGCAACGACCGACCGAGACCCTTGAAGGCTGCTTCAACGATGTGGTGCACGTTGCTACCGCGCACGAGCGTCACGTGCAGCGTGATGTTCGCAGCCGTGGCGAACGACGAAATGGCGTGCTCGGCAAGGTTCGGGTCGAACGGCGGATTGCCGAGCGGGAGGCATTCGGGAATCGGCACTTCCCAGTAGACGAACGGACGACCCGAAAGGTCGAGCACGATGTCGATGACCGCTTCGTCGAGCGGGTAGCGACCACTGGAGAAACGCCGCACTCCCGCGCGATCACCCACCGCCTTGCGGAACGCCTCGCCGAGGGCGAGTGCAACGTCTTCCACGGTGTGGTGCGTGTCGATGTGGAGGTCGCCCTTGGCGAGCAGCTTCAGGTCGAAGCCGCCGTGACGTGCGACTTGGTCGATCATGTGGTCGTAGAAGGGAATGCCCGTTGACACTTCGGCCGAGCCGGTGCCGTCGACGTTCAATTCGACGGTGATGCTGGTTTCCTTCGTGGTGCGCTCCACGGTTGCGGTGCGGCTCATGCGAGTACCTCTTTCAATGCGGAGATGAAGGCCTTGTTCTCTTCGGCCGTACCAACGGTGACGCGCAGACAATCGGCGAGACCCGCCCAGCTGCTGCAGTCGCGCACGAGCACACCGCGGTCGAGCAGTCCCTGCCATACGGCCTTGCCCGACATCGACGCGGGCCGGAACAACACGAAGTTGGCTCCGCTCGGCCACCATGCGACCGGCAGCGCGTCGAACGCTGAAGTGATGAGATCGCGGCCGGCCACGATGTCGCGCACTCGCGACTCCATGTCACCGACGAACTTCAACGCCAGCAGTCCCGCGCGCTGCTTGAACGCATCGAGGTGGTACGGCAGGACGACGGCCTCCATGTCGGCAACCAACCAGCGCGGCCCGATGAGGTAGCCGAGACGCGCAGCGGCCATCGACCACGTCTTCGAAAACGTTCGCGTCACCACCAGGGGCGTGTCGTCGTCGATCAGTTCCAAGGCCGACCACGGCGAGAATTGTGCGTAGGCCTCGTCAACGACGACGACGCCCGGTGCAACCGACAGCATTGCCTCGACGTTTTCACGCGGCTCGACGGTTCCCGTGGGGTTGTTGGGCGAGCAGATGAATGAAACCGCCGGCTGCGATTCGGCGACGACACGCTCGATTTCGGTGCGGTCGAGGGTGAAGTCGGAATTGCGCCTCCCTTCGAC
>JBJTYJ010000138.1:0-17942 GCA_046082705.1 Actinomycetota bacterium
GGCAGTGATTTCGTCGGCGAGTTTCTTTGCGATCGGCATTGACAGATCGGCGTTCTCTGACGCAGACCCCACATACCGTCGATGCCCGAGCAGGTCTGCACGAGCTTGATCTTCGCGCCCGTCAACTTGAGCAGGTCGCGGCTCTTCATCCCGATGTTCTGTGCACGCAGGTGACACGGCGCGTGGTACGTGATCTTTTCGGGCACCTCACCCGGGAACTCGGTCACGAGTTCGGTGTCCTCGGCCTTGTGCAGTCGCATCAGGTACTCGGCCGCGTCGTACGTGTTGGCGGCCACGAGCTCGGCATCGGCACCACCGATGTAGTCGACGTAGTCCTTCTTCAGGATGTAACCGCAGGTCGGCTGGGGAACGACGATGTCGTTGCCCTGACGCACCGAGGCGGCGAGTGCGGTGACGTTGTCAGCCGCGACTTTCTTGAACTTCTCGACGTCGCCGCTGTGCAGGTACGGAGCACCGCAACACGATGCACCCTCGGCGAGCGAACACTCGACGCCGTTCTTTTCGTAGACCTTGACGAGATCCTTGCCGATGCCGGGCTCTTGGTATTCGACGAGACACGTCGGGAACACCGCGACGCGACCCTGACGCTTGGCGATGACGGGCTTCACGCGCTTCTTGAACCACGTCGAGAAACGGACCTTGGCGAACGGCGGGAGCATTCGCTTGCTGGAAACACCCGCGGTCTTTTCGACGACCTTGCGGATCGCCGAACCCGAAGGCGCGCCGAGAACCTTGTTTGCAACCGGCGAGACGGCCGTTGCGACCTTGCCGAGGGCGTCGGTATGGCCCATGAAAGTCGTGGTGAGACGCTTGCGCACCGGAACCTGCTTGGTTGCCTGGCGCATTGCATCGACGCGCAACATGAGGCGCGGAAAGTCGAGCGCCCACTCGTGCTGGCCCGGGATGTAGGGACAGTTGATGTAGCAGAGCTTGCATTGGAAGCATTCGTCAACGACCTGGTCTTGTTCGGCAATCGTCAACTTGCCGGCGTCCTGGTCGTCGTGTTGGTCGACGAACTTGAAGAGCGTCGGGAACGACGTGCAGTACTTGAAGCACAGGCGACATCCGTGACACAGGTCGTACACACGCGTGAGCTCGGCGCGAACGTCGGCCTCGTCGGGGTACTTCGGATGATTGGGGTCGTGATCGTCATGTGCTTCTACTTCTTCGTTCTTGTTCGTGTTGTTGCGTGAATTGCAGAGACAGTGCGGGGCGCCGGGTTTGCCGACGCCCCGCCGTGTCGTGATCGGTTCCGATCAGAGGGAGTTGAGGCCCTCTTGGAAGCGGCCGGCGTGGCTCTTCTCGGCGCGTGCGAGCGTCTCGAACCAGTCGGCGATTTCTGCGAAGCCTTCGTCGCGGGCGGTCTTGGCGAAGCCCGGGTACATCTGGGTGTACTCGTAGGTCTCGCCGGCGACCGACGCCTTGAAGTTCTCTTCGGTCTCACCGATCGGCTCGCCCGTTGCGGGGTCACCGACCTGTGCGAGGAAGTCGAGGTGACCGTGCGCATGGCCGGTCTCGCCCTCGGCAACCGAGCGGAAGAGTGCTGCCGCATCGGGGTAGCCCTCGACGTCTGCCTTCTGTGCGAACCACAGGTAACGACGGTTTGCCTGGCTCTCGCCGGCGAACGCCTCCTTCAGGTTCTCGTGTGTCTTGGTTCCGGCAAGTCCGGCCATGACTGCTCCTTTTCTATGTTGTTTGGTTCTTTGTTGTTTGTGTTGTTAGGGGTTATTGCTTCACTGCAGACAGCGTGTCGACAGCGCTTGCGCACTGCGGACACTTGCCTGAGAACACGATCCGTGCTGCGTACACGGAAAAACCATCGAGGCCCGCGACCGAAATCGCGCCGGCATCGGGGACATACACGTCGCGCACATCGCCGCACGTGGTGCACACGCTGTGGTGGTGGTCGTCGACGTTCGGGTCGAAGCGCGCTGCGCCACCCAGTTGGATCTGCTGCAGCTCACCCATCGCTGCCAGGTCGGTGAGCGTTTGGTACACGGTGCGCAGCGAGATGCCCGGCATCTCTGCCACCGCAACCCCGTAGAGCGTCTCTGCGGTGGGGTGCATCTCATTGCCGTGGAGAAGGCGGAACAACAGTTGGCGCTGCGGGGTGACCTTCAATCCGGCGGCGCGAAATGCGCTGGCGAGTTCCTCTGGCGACTTCACGCATTTGACACTAAATCTTCTGCCCTCAATCTGCAACTTTTGCGAATTAGCAAAAACTGCGATCTGTGTCACAGGCTCCCCTTGCCGGAAGGCCGGCTGCTCAAATGTTGCCCATGAGCACCTCTTCCCTCCCGCTCGACCGCGAGGCACTGCGGGCAGGTGCAAGCGTCACTCTTCTCTTCGCGGTGCCACCGACACTCGTCGCACGTTTCGTTCTCGACAACAACGACGACACCAGCGGTTGGGCACCGCTGCTGTCGCTCATCGCCGTCATGGGTTTCGTGCTCGGCTCGGGTGTCGCCGCGTGGCGTCAACGGTCGCAACGACCGATGACACATGCCGTCATTGCCGGCGCAGGGGTGTTCGTCGCGGCGCAGGCAGTGTTCCTTTTGCTGCGCATCGCAACCGGCGGGGACGTGCGTGTGATGCGCATTCTCACGTCGTTCTCTCTCGCGCTCGTTGCAAGCGTGATCGGCGGCCTCCTCGGCAACTTCCTGCAAAAGAACGGCATCCGACCCCGATGAGCCAGTCACGAAACCCGAGTGCCGTACTCGTCGTCGATGTCGGCACCAGTGGTTTGCGTGCCGCACTCGTCGATACCGCCGGCACGATCATCGACTTCCATTACGTTGCGCAACCACCGTCGACACCGTCACCCGGTCTCGTGGAATTCGACGCGATGCAGTTGTACGAAGCCGCGGTCGATGCCGCGACCACCGTCGTGCGACGAAACGAACGTGTCGCGGTCTCGTCTCTCGGCATCACGAACCAACGCGCCTCGGTGATCGCGTGGAACGCTCGTACCGGCGAACCAATCGGGCCCGGCATCGGATGGCAGGACCTGCGCACGGTCGTCGAGTGCATCACCGCAAAGGCCGAACACGGTCTCGCAATTGCACCAAACCAAACCGCGACCAAGGCGGCATGGCTGCTCGCGAACAACGCCACAGGAACACCCGTGGGTGATCTTCGGTTCGGGACCATCGACACCTGGCTCACGTGGAAGCTCAGCGGCGGAGCCGCTTTCGTGACCGACCACACGAACGCCGCGGTGACCGGTCTCGTCGACGTCGAAACCGTCGACTGGGATTCACATGTCTGCGCGATCTTCGGTCTGCCGGTCGAATGTCTGCCGCGAGTCGTTGCTTCACGCGAAGTCGTCGGCCACGTCGCGGGTCATCCGGGTCTGGACGGCATCGCGTTGGCGGCACGCATCGGTGATCAACAATCGTCGCTCGTTGGCCAGGGGTGCATTGCGCCCGGACGCACGAAGATCACGTTCGGCACCGGCGGGATGCTCGACATGTACACGGGCAAGGTCGGCCCGACCGAAGCCAAACGCACGGTCTTCGGCACGTTTGCAATCGTTGCGTTTTCGCTCGACGGCGACAGTCGGGACATCCATTGGGGAACCTAAGCAATCATGCTGTCCGCGGGAACCAACGTCGAGTGGCTGTGCACCGACATGGGACTCATCTCATCACCGCACGAAAGCGACGAAGTCGCACGTGCTGCCGGCGGCACCGAAGGTGTCAACTACGTTCCGGCATTGCTCGGTCTCGGCACGCCCGACTGGGATTACGGCGCGCGCGGAACCTTGACGGGCCTCACCCGTGGCACGAACCGCGGGCACATCGTGCGGGCCGTTCTCGAAGGAATCGCGCATCGCGGCGCCGACCTGCTCGACACCGCGCTACGCGACGCAGCCTCGCGAGGCGTCGATGCACCCGACTCCTTGAGGGTCGACGGCGGCATGTCACGCAATGCGACATTCGTGCAGTTGCTTGCCGACGCCACCGGCAGGACGGTCGAGGTATCCCCCGTTTCAGAGGCAACCACTCTCGGCGCGGCATACCTCGCCGGCACCGCGCGTAACACAGATGCCCTGTGGCCGAGCCTCGACGCGGCAGTCTCGACCTGGGTACCTGCGACCACGGTCACGCCATCCATCAACGCCGCCACCCGGGCTGCTGCACGCACCAACTGGGCGGAAACTCTTCGCTCCGCAAAGGCCTGGATCCCCGACCTGACCGCCCTCGACTTCTAAAGTTGCACCGCCCCGCCCCCGTCGGTGAACCTGTACCGCAAGTCAGGTCTGAGAAAGGATCCCTCGTGGCAGACACCAGCACCACGGCGCCGCCAAAACAACCCACCGCCGCCGACGCCGCCCTCCTCTCCTATGCGCTCGGCCTCGAGTTCGCGATGGTCGACATCTATGCCCGCGCGACGGCCGCCGCGAAAGACGATCTGAAAGCGGTCGCCGAACTCTTCGGCGCGCACCACCGTGCCGCCGCGCAATCACTGACCGGCCTGCTCGGTCGCAAGGCGACGACGGGTCGCAACGAGAAGTTCTACGCCGAACAGTCGGCAAAGACGTCCGGAGGCTCGGCCAAGGAGACGGCAGCACACCTCGCGGGTCTCGAAAACGCGATGGTCGCCACGCACCTCAAGGTGCTCGGCACTCTGCGCGGCATCGACGGCGCAACGCTCGTGGCGTCGATCATTCCCATCGAAGCCCGCCAGGCCGCGGTGCTCGTCGGCTTGTCCGGCTCGTCCGCACTCGACGACATCATGGCCCTCGATGCCGAGGCCGCAATCGACCCCGAGACCTACCCCGCCTGATCGAAGAGAAACGCCTCACCATGAACACTCCCATGAACGACAACGCTTTCAACCGCCGAAAGTTCCTGCAGTCGGGCGGACTCGCCCTCGCCTCGGCCGCGATCCTCGCCGCGTGCGGCAAGAACGACAAGGTCGCCACTGCGTATCCGCGCATCGGTGATTCGCCCACCACGACCGGCCTTCCCGAAGCTCATGTCACCGACGTGGTGCTTCTGCGTACGGCATCGTCCCTTGAGTGGTGCGCAATCGATGCCTACACCGCTGTTGCGGGTCTCGGGATTCTGCCCGGTGCGGTACTGCCCGTCGTCAAGCGTTTCCAGGATGACCACAAGTCGCACGCTGCTGCGCTGACCGAAGTCATCAAGAAGGCCGGCGGCGAACCCTTCGAGTGCGCGAACGAGCGCATCAACACCCTCTACATCGCGCCTGCGGTCGAACTGATCACGGGAAACAAGGACAAGGGCATCGAAGCAAGCGACACCCCGGTCGACGACCTGCTCGTTCTCGCGCACGGCCTCGAAAACCTGGCGGCAGCCACGTACCAGTACTACGTCTCGCTGATTGCACAACCTGCGCTGCGTGGTGCCGCGATGACCATCGGCCAGGACGAGGCGCGTCACGCCGCCGTTCTCGCACAGGCGATCATCCCTGATGGCAAGGGCATCGCACCGTCGATCAACGAAAAAACCGGCAAGGCGAACCCCGCCGCGGTACCGGGTGCGTTCGGCAGCCTCGCAGCAATCTCCTTCGCCATCGGCAAGACCAGCGGAGCGGGTACGAAGACACAGTTGAGCCTCGACACCCCGAGCCTCAATTCACTGGCGTACGAGTACGCCAGCTGCTGACGGTGTACGAGTACGCCAGCTGCTAGCAGCGAAACTGCGACGAATCTCCCGAGGTCGCGGAACTGCACATCGTTACACTGCTTTCCGGTGAGTCGGCCGGGTGGCCGCGGCACACGCAAGTGCGTCGAGGAAAGTCGGGACTCCACAGGGCAAAGTGCTGGCGAGAGCCAGGTGGGGGCGACCTCACGGACAGTGCAACAGAAAACAAACCGCCGGAGGGGCAACCCGAAGGTAAGGGTGAAAAGGTGCGGTAAAGGCGCACCAGCGTGCGGGGCGACTCGCGCGGCTTGGCAAACCCCACTTGGAGCAAGGTCACGCAGAGGACATGAGCGGCTCGCTCGCCTTCGGGCAGTCCTCGGGTAGACCGCATAGATGGATGGTCACCGGACCGCAAGGTCCACAGAATCCCGCTTACAGGCCGGCTCACCATTTTCGCTGGTTCCCCGGGTTATCAGCCCGGGGAACATTATTTTTCGGGATGCACGGTGACGTTGAACGTCACGAGCGCGGCGCGCTGGGTGTGCAGTCGAATCGTCGACATTGACGCACGGTCGAGTGCGGTTCTCCACGAGACGCCGATGTCGACACCGAGCGCCCATGCAACCGCTGCTTTGATCGGCGAAACGTGGCTTACGACGACGATGTGGGTTGCAGTGTCGTTCGTTGCCAGGTCAACCAGCGCCTCACGGACGCGGGTTTCGAGTTCGGCCATCGATTCACCGCGGGGCGGACGAAAGTCCGGATCGCTGCGCCACCGAGCCCACACGTCGGGTGGCACTGTCGACATCGGTTGTCCGTCGTAGTCGCCGTAGTCGAGTTCGATCCACCGATGATCGGTCTCGATGCCGACGCCGACGTACCCGGCGATCGCCGCTGCGGTTTGTTGGGCGCGCGTCAAGGGGCTCGCAATGATCCGGTCAACCGGCGCCACTCGCGCCAATGCCGGGCCGAGCACCGCCGCCTGGTCGTGGCCCACCTCGTCGAGTTCGTTGTCGACGTGACCCTGCAACAGGCCCCCTGCGTTGGCGTGCGTACGGCCGTGACGCACGAGTGTGAGAAGCCGATCAGCCAACCTCGACCAACTCCCCCGTCGCCAGGAAACGCCGCCGCGCATCGCGGTTGGTGAGTCCGTGGCGCCGCACGATCCACGCGACACCGGCCGCGCCGACAACCTCGAGAAGCAGGTTCAACACTCCGCGCTCGGCAACGGGCAATCGCGCGCCTTCGAACGACGTTCCGGTGAACGGCCACCAGAACACGTCGGTGTTGGCGAACGCGCCGTCGAACACCAGGTGCATGAAGAATCCGATCGCAAACGGGAGCAGTCGACGACGCCGTGCGCTGCCACGCTTCGTCGCGACCATGATCAAGGTCAAGAGCGCAACGCTTGCCGTCAGCGTGTGCAGCACCCGCGCGCCGCCGAACACCACATCGACGGCGTCGGGCAACAATGCACCGACGATCAACAGTCGGTAGTCGAATCGTGGGTCACGGAAGACGTACCGCACGGCGAGAACCGACGTGGCCACGAACCAAAGGAACACGCCGACAAACCTACCGATGGCCTCAGACGACGAGCCAGCGCGCGCAGTTCGGGCATTCACGCTGGGTCGGCTCTTCGCGCCTCACCGCTTCGACCTCCGAAGTCGACAGATCGATGTGACATCCCCCGCAGGTCGCACGTACCAGTCGTGCAACGGCGACTCCCCCGTGTGCCGCCCGGCGCCTTTCGTACTGAGCAAGCCACGGCGCGTCAACCGTCGCCGCGGTCGCGTTGCGTCGGTCGCTCACATCTTTCAATGAGTCCCGCACTGCCGCAAGCGCCGCCCGCAACGTACGCCCCACTTCATCGAGGTTCGACCCTGCGACGGCAATCTCCGGGCCGAGCCGGGCCAGCGTCGCATCGAGTTCCTCGCTGCGTTCGAGGGCTGCCAACGATTCGTCTTCGACCGACGAGATCTTTTCCCCGAAGTTGGCCATCTCATGTTGAAGCGCCTCGGCCTCGCGCGGGGCGATGACCGTTTTCATTTGCGCGTTCAAGCGGTCGAGTTGTTTGCGCATGTCGGTGACGGCCGCTTCGTTCGATTCAATCACGGCGACGAGGCCGCGATGCTCAGCCTCGATGCGATCCAACTCCGCTCGCAGGTTCGCCGACACACGTTTCGCTTCGGCGAAGGCCGCGGCCTCGGGCAGATGCGCCGCCTTGTGTTCGAGTTGCGCGATCTCGGTGTCGAGCGCCTGCAGTTCGAGCAGCTGGTCGAACGACTCCATCACCCGAGACTACCGACGACGGGAAACTGCTCAGCCACCCGCGATGGTCGTCTGCACCCAACCGGGCAGGGCTTTCGTGCAATCGAACACAAGGGCATTGTTCGGGTCGACCGACGGCACAGGCGAGAACGGGTTGGTGTTCGACGGCAGGATTGTCGTTCCCGCATCCACCACACTGACCACGGGTCGTCGAGCCACCGGCGCCGTTGTGTCCGGTGGCAGCGTCGTCGTCACAACTGGTGGCAGCGTGCTTGCCCCCGGAACTGCTGTTGTCGTCGTCAACTCGACGGGCGCCACCTTGCCCACCACGCGGCGTGGCAGGGTTCCCGAAACGACCTGAGCCACGCAGTCGACACCCGGCAGATAGAGCCGCACCGACGAACGCGCGATCGGCGGTGCGGGCTCCCAGTCGAGCGACGGCTCGCCCGCGAGTGCCGTGTCGGTGAACGACTTCCAAATGGCAGCAGGGAAGGTTCCGCCCTGCACCCGCGGAACCTTCTTTGCCGCGAACTCGGGCACGTTGACCATCGGCGTGTACGCCTTCGGGTCACCCACCCACACCGCGGTGGTCAGTTGCGGCGTCATGCCAACGAACCACGCGTTCGTGTTGTCGTCCTGCGTGCCGGTCTTGCCGGCCGCCGGCCGCTCGCCATCCAGCGCACTGCGGCGCGCGGTTCCTTTCGTCAACACGCCCTTCAAAATGCCCACCGCCTTGTCGGCGACCTCTTTCGAGAACACGGTCTGGCCCGGGTCGTTGTGTTCGTACACCACACCGAGCGGACCCTCGATGCGTTCGACAAAGAACGGCTGCATGTGCACGCCACCATTCGCAATCGTTTGCGCGCCACTTGCCATGTCGAGCGGACTCATCTCGTTGGCGCCCGTCGCAAAACTGGCGTACGGCTGGATTTTGAACGAGTCGCGCGTGAGGAACATCGACTGCGACATGCGATACGTGGTGTCGACCACACGGTTCAGCCCGACAATCTGGGCAAGCCTGCTGTACGCGCAGTTGATCGAATACCACGTCATCTCTTCGAGCGACCCGAGAGGCCGACTGACACCCTGTTCGATCTCGAAGGGTTCATCCTCGTTGCCGGGGTTCGGCAACGTGCACGGCAACGTTCCATCGATGAGGTCGGTCGCTTCGACTCCCGCCTGCAACGCGGCCGCCAACACGAAAATCTTGATACTCGAACCGGTTTGGCGGCGACGCAACGTCATGTTCACCTCGTCGCGGCCCGGCTGGAACCCGGGACCGCCAACCATTGCGCGCACGCCACCACTCGCCGTGTCGAGCGACAGCAACGCACCCTGGAACCCTGCCTTGTTGGCGGGAAGTTGATTGCGCACGGCGATCTCGGCCGCGGACTGCATTGCGCCATCGAGGGTCGTGTAGATGCGCAGGCCTCCACGGAAAAGTGCGTTGAACCGTTCGGGATACGTCGCACCGAGGATGTCGGACTTGTTCAGCAGGTAATCCTTCACGGCCTCGGAGAAATACGTGCGGGTGATCGATCGTTGCGGTACTGACTGCAGCACCTCGGGCAGGGGCCACGTCGTGGCGAGTTCCTCGGCGCGTTCCACCGTCATCAAGCCCTCGGCGGCGACCCGACGCAATGCAACCGCGAAACGCTGCCGCGAGCGCTCGGGGTGACGAATCGGGTCGTAGCTCGACGGTGCCTGGACCATACCCGCGAGGAACGTCGCCTGCTCGATCGTCAACTCACCGACCTCGGCACCAAAGTAAATCTCAGCCGCGGCACGCAAGCCGTACGCGTTGTTGCCGAGAAACACCGTGTTGAGATAGCGCTCGAGAATGTCACGCTTGGCGACCGTGCGTTCGAGCAGCACCGCGTAGCGGGCCTGCAACGCCTTGTAGCGACCGTCACGTTCGAGCCCTGCCAGGTACTCGTTCTTCACCACCTGCTGCGTGATCGTTGACGCACCCTGGCGCGACGAGCCCGACTCGAAGTTCGACAACCCCGCCCGCACGAGCGCACGCAAGTTCACGCCCTTGTGTCCGAAAAAGTTCACGTCCTCGACCGCAAGCACGGCGGCGACGACGTCATCGGGCACCTGATCGAGGGTGATGGGTTGGCTGTTCTCCACCTGAAAGGCACCGATCTGGCGGCCATTACGGTCGAACAACGTCGAGCGTTGTGCAATGCCCGTGAAGGTGGGCAGCGACACGGGTGTTTCGTCGTGGGCGTTCATGAGTCCCCACACGCGCGGCGCGATCGCCACCCCGACGGCGGTCACGAAGAGACTCCCGGCGACAACGGCGACGAGAAGCCTGAGGATTCGCACCATCCATGCAATCGACCATCCCATCGGAGCCCACGGTATCCGCGCACCGACAGCGACTACCGTGCAGGCATGTCTTTCCCCCACATTCGACCCTTCCGCTTCGGCGTGCAGTGTTCACGGGCCGCGAACGCCACCGAATGGGTGGAACTCGCCCGCCGCACCGAGGCGAACGGATTCGACTGCCTCACGATGCCCGATCACTTCACCGATCAGCTGGCGCCCGTTCCCGCATTGCAGGCGGCTGCCGACGCCACGACACGCCTGCGCGTCGGCGCGCTTGTGTGGGACAACGACTACAAGCATCCCGTGGTACTCGCCAAGGAACTTGCCACGATCGACCTGTTGTCCGAGGGTCGTCTCGAGATCGGCCTCGGTGCGGGCTGGATGATCAGCGACTACGAACAAGCGGGCATCCCCTACGACTCGGCCGGGGTTCGCATCGACCGCTTCGTCGAGGGACTCGAGATCATGAAGCGCGCGATGGCCGACGGTGCCTTCTCGTTCGCGGGACAGCACTACACGGTGACGAACTACGACGGACAGCCCAAACCCGTGCAAAAGCCCTGCCCACCGATTCTCATCGGTGGCGGTGGCAAGCGCGTTCTTTCGTTTGCCGCACGCGAGGCCGACATCATCGGAATCAACGGCACGATGACCGCCGGAGTCGTCGGACCCGACGCGATTTCCACGATGACGGCAGACGCCGTCGAAGACAAGGTCAACGTCGTGCGCGAGGCGGCCGGCACGCGTCTCGCCTCGATCGAAATGAACATCCGCGCGTTCTTCGTGAAAGTCACCGATGATGCCGACGGAACGATCGCCGGAATGGCGCAAATGATCGGTGTCGAGCCGTCGATGGTCGCCGAAACACCCTTTGCCCTCATCGGCCCGCCGAACAAGATCGTTGAAGACCTGATCGCCCGCCGCGAGCGCTGGGGCTTCAGCTATGTCATCGTCGGCGCCGAGGACGTTGAATCCTTCGCCCCCGTCGTCGCCGCCCTGAACGGCAAATGAAGACACTCCGCACGCTGCCCGCGGCAGTGCTGACGGGCGCAATCATCGCTTGGATCTGGATCGTCGGCCGTCTCGTCGTCGACCGCCACAACTCGTTCGCCACATTCGACTTCGACCTCGGGATCCACGACCAATCGCTGTGGCTTCTCTCGAAGGGCGAATGGTTCAACACGGTGTGCGGTCTGCCCGTGTTCGGACATCACGCAATGTTCATGTACTGGCTGCTCGTGCCGTTCGTGTGGCTGGGCGGTGGGCCGAACCTGTGGAACGTTATGCAGGTTGCCGCACTCGCGCTCGGCGCGGTGCCCGTTTATCTGATCGCGCGCCACCGCCTGCGCAGCGACGTGCTCGCCTGCATGTTGGGCATCACGTGGTTGCTCTTGCCCACCGTGTCGTTCCTCGCCTGGGAGACGTGGCACCCCGAAACCCTCGCACTGCCCTTCCTGATGATGGGCTACCACTATGCAACGACACGGCCCGAAGGGTTCGGCTCCGACGTGCGACGTCGCAACATCATCGCCTTCGCGTGGCTACTGGCGGCAATGTTGTGGAAGGAGGACATCTCCCTCGCCGTCATGGGAGTCGCACTACTTCTCATCGCCAAGAAGCGTTGGAAGTTCGGCAGCCTGCTGCTCGGCTTTGCGGCTCTCTACTTCCTCGTCATCGGCGTGTGGATGGTTCCATCACTTGCCGGCGAGACCAGTGCATACGGGATGCTCTACGGAGAGCTCGGCAGGACGCCGTTCGATGTCGTGAAGACATCCCTCTCCGAGCCCTCGCTCTTCTTCGATCGACTGTCGAACAACAACTTCAAGGGATACCTCGGCCAGTTGTCGTCGCCGCTCGCCTTCATCCCGTTCCTCGCACCGCTCACGATTCTGATGGGCGTGCCACAGATCTTCATCAACATCCTCACCACCGCCGACTTCACGTGGGCGATGATGTACCACTACCAAGCAGTCCCCGTGGCGGCGATGATGCTCGGCGCAGTCGAGGGCGCTGCATTTCTTGCCCGTCGCGCGAAACCGCTCGGCGTCATCGCGGTGACTTTCACGCTTCTTGCCTCGTGCGTAGCCGCGAATGCGTGGGGACTCATGCCCTTCGGTGACAAGTACCGCGCGGGCTACTGGCCACACGGTGAACAGGTCGTCGACGGATGGCAGGCCGCGCTCGACCGCGTCGGCCCCGACGACGCGGTATCGGCCCACTACGCCTTCGTCCCCCACGCCAGCCAGCGCCGCATCATCTACACCTTCCCGAACCCGTGGGTGCGCACGAACTTCCTCGGCGACCCGTCACTGCTGGAAAGCCCGTCGAAGATCAAGTGGCTCGTCATTCCGGAAAACACCATGGGCGGCGAGGCGGCCAAGGTTCTCGAACGACTGATCGCCACGGGCGAATACGGTGACGCTCAAACCGTCGCCGGTATCACGACGTACACGCGCCTGAAGCCGTAATCAGAAGCGGCTGCGAATCGCCCACAACTCGGGGAACACCGGGTTGAACAGCGTCGACTTGAGATACCCCGCGCCGCTCGACCCACCGGTCCCCCGGCTGTTGCCGATCGTTCGCTCGACCATCTTCACGTGCCGGTACCGCCACTCCTGCAGGCCTTCGTCGATGTCGACCAGTTCCTCAAGCAGCAACGAAACATCGGGTCGCGTTCGGTACACCGACAACAGCGACTCTTCGATGTCGGCCGAGACCAGGCACCCGTGCGCACCGAGCAGCGCCACGACGCCGTCCCAGATGCCGGGCCGGGCAAACACGGCCTCGAACTCACGGAATTGATACGACTGAAAACCGCTGGACGATTCCAGGCGTGCGCGAAACGCGTTGAACTCGAGCGGAGTCATGGTTTCGAGAATGTCGACCTGGCCGACCAGCGTCTTCATGATCGTGCGCACCCGACGCAGCGTGCCGAGTGCCGGATGCAGACTTCCCTCACGCAACAAGCGTCGTGCACGGTCGAGTTCGTGGAGAATCTGCTTGAACCACAACTCATAGGTTTGATGGATGACGATGAACAACAATTCATCGTGTTCCGGCCCGTCGGATTTTGGTTCCTGAAGCGCCAACAACTCGTCGATCTTCAGGTAAGACACATACGAGAGCGGTTCACTTGCCATACTTTCCCCATCGTATGGGTCGGGTCATCCTCCACATCGGCACGCTGAAAACCGGTACCACGTCGTTCCAACGTTGGTTCTCCGACAACGAGTCGGCAATCACCGCAGCCACCGGCTGCCGCTGGTTCCATGGAGCGTTTCCCGATGCCCGCGAGATTGCCGCCGCATGCATCGATGAGGGTCGCCAAACACCCGCAATGGCCCTCGGCTTCTTTCCCGAGCGGGGATCGGACGCATGGTTGCAATGGCGACAAGACGTCCATCGATCGGTGCATTCCCAGGTCGATGCAGCGGACACCCCGATCGTCGTCTCCTGCGAGGCGCTGTGCCTGTTGCGCACGCCAACGGAGATGCAACGCCTCGCCGAGTTGTTCGACCCCGCGACAACCGACATCGTGCTGACACTCCGATCGCCCGCAGGCTTTCTGTCCTCGTGGAAGCAACATCTCGAACACGACTTTTTCCGACGCAGCAAAGACCCCGCATCGTTCGCCTACGTTGGCGACGATTCATGGCTCGTCGACTACGAATCGCTGAAGAACGCCTACGCCACGACTTTCCACGGACGACTCACCGTCATCGACTACGACGCGTGCCTCGCCCGCGACGGGTCGATCATTCCGGCGCTCACCGCAACCTTCACCGATATGGCCCTCGATGCGCTGCCTGAATGGCGCACCTACCGCCTCAATCGCAGCGCGCGACCGCCACGCAAACCCGTGCGCGGTCTCGCCCGCCCCCGCCACTACGTGCGGTGGTGGAAGTGGCGAGCCATGCGAGCCATGCGCGACCAGCGCGGTCGACGCACTTAGCCAAATGCACGGATCGGACGCACGCGCATTGCGTTCGGCTTGCCGGTGTCTTTCGTCGTGAACCAACCTTCGCGATCGAAACGCTGACCACTACGGAAGAGAACAGTCCACGCATTCTTCAGGTCGTATTCACTCGACGACCAGTAGTACGTGGGGGCAAAGCCGATCAGCGGTTCTTCCACCGCGTAGAGGACGTTGTACATGACGTCGAGTTCGTCGGCCGAGGGCAGGAACCAGTCGTCGTATCCGTTGACCTCGTAGTCCCATGCGGCACGAGCCGCGTACTTGCCGGCTCCATACTTGTTGACGATGACACGCGTGTTGGCGGCACCCATACCGAGCGCCTTCGACCTCACGCGCTTGATTCGCGACGGCTCGCCCTTTTCGTCGTAGATCAGATCAACGTTGGGCTCGTACCCGGGCTTTCGCCATGGCCAACCGATCTTCTCGGCGGTCTTCGGCGACACCTCGAGGTAACGACCCCACGGCATCTTCTTGCCCGCGTCGTAGAACACCACTCCACCGGCGGGACCAATGTCGCCGACGAAACATGGCCCTTCGTTGGTGCAGGTGTTTCCCGTCAACGCGGGAAATGACGTTGGTGGAACGACACCGCTGCCTTCGGGGAACGCGCGCACCGCGAACGCACGATACGCGCGGCTCGGAAAGCCCGTGCCCGGGTATTTGATGTTCGAGGTCCGGTCCTTGTTTCCGCCCTTCGATGCCAGGATGTAGCTGTCGCTGAACTGCGTTCCGTCCTCGAAGAGTTGATACCACGCGATGTTCTTCCACGCCTCGGTCGACGACCACACCGGACCGTCGGCAATCTCGTCGGGTGATTTGCGCAGGGCGAGGTAGTTGTACAGCTCGTTCAATTCGTCTTTTGACGGCAGGAACCAGTCGTCGAACCCATTCTTCTTGAACTTGGCCGTGCGCATCGCCGCGTAGACGCCCGGTCCCGATTGATTGATGATCAGTTCGGTGTTGATCCATCCCATGCCGATTGCCTTGGCGTCGATGCGTTGACGCTGAACAGTGGCGGCATCCCCGCTGTAGAGCGAACTCTGTGAGTTCGCCGGCGACGACCACGTGGTGCTGGTCTGCGCGGGAAGCGCCACCGCCTCGAGGTACCGGCCCCACCACTCAAGTTTTCCCGCGTCGTAGAAAATCATGCCTCCGCCGGGACCAACGGTCCCGAGGGCGCAGCTCTCGATGACATTCAGATTCGCACTTGACGTACACACCCTCGCGGAAGACGTGGGGCCCGTACGTTGGGCCACCACCGGCCCACCAACGAAGAGACAGCCAACGACCGCGACAAATGCAAGGAGTCTTTTCACTCCTAGATCTTGCGCGACTTTCCTTCCCAATACTTCGCACGGAGGGGCGCTTTTTGTATCTTTCCCGTTCCCGTGCGCGGGATCTCGTCGATGAAGTCGACCGATCGTGGTGCCTTGTATCCGGCAAGAAGTTTTCGGCAGTGCGCAATCAGATCCTGCGCAAGTGCATCCGACGCGGAAACACCTTCGGCCACCTGCACCAGTGCCTTCACACTCTCGCCGAACTCTTCGTCGGGTACACCGATCACCGCAACGTCCTCGACCGACGGATGCACCGCAAGCACGCCTTTGATCTCTGCGGGATAAATGTTCACGCCACCGCTGATGATCATGTCGATCTTGCGATCCGACAACCACAGAAATCCCTCATCGTCGAGATACCCCACGTCACCCGTGGTGAACACGCCCGGCTCGAGGTGTGCGGCCTTCGTCTTCTCGTCGTCGTTGTGGTACGTGAACGACATTCCCATCTTGTTGCGGAAGTAGAGAGTGCCCTCTCTGCCCTGCGGCACCTGGTTTCCGGCGTCGTCGACCACCAAGACATCGACGGTCTCCAACGGCTTGCCGACACTGCCGCCCTTGCGCATCCAGTCGTTGGACGAGACGACCGAGATGATCGAACCTTCGGTGCTGCCGTAGTACTCGGTAATCTTCGGGCCCCACCATTCGATGAGTCCCTTCTTCACCGCCGGCGGGCATGGCGCGGCACCGTGCCACACCGCCACCAATGACGAACCGTCGAACGACGACTTCACGTTGTCGGGCAGGTCGAGAAGGCGCTTCATCTGCGTGGGCACGAGGTGCACATTCGTGCATGAGTGCTCGTCGATCAGACGAATGGCGCCGGCCGAGTCGTACTTGTGCTGCATCACAACCGATGACCCGCCGATCATCGGCAGGAAAGAAAATGCCCATTGAGCCGAGTGGTAAAAGGGCCCGCACAAAAACGTACGACCGGGTACGGGCAGCCAGTTGGCAAATCCCGCGGCGATCAACTTCATGATGTCGGGCGTCATCGCCATTCCCCCCGACAATGCGCCACGCACTCCCTTCGGGCGACCGGTCGTGCCCGAGGTGTAGAACATCGGCCCACCCAGCATCTGATCTGCCGGTTCCGACGGATCACCCGCAGCAACCACTCCTTCATAGGGCACGTACCGCGAATCCGCCGCCACCTTCGCCGCCTCGTCGCAGTGAACGCCAACAACGATCTGCACGCCCGCGCCGCGCGGGTCGCCCAACGCCTCGGCGACCGCCGCTTCGTAGCGCTGGTCGACGAACACGGCCTTTGCACCCGCATCGGCGAACACATACGCCAACTCGTCGGCCACCCAATGCCAGTTCACCGGCACGTACGTCCAACCACCGTGGGCACAGGCCTGAGCCAGTTCGAACCACTCACACTGGTTGCCCGCAACGATTGCCACGGTGTCGCCGGTCGCCAAACCCCGTGCACGCAGACCGTTCACCAGTCGGTTCACGCGTTCGTCGAGCGACGCCCACGTCACCGACCTGAACTCGTCGACTAGGGCATGTTCATTCGGTGTTGCCTTCGCAAAGTCGCTTGTGAGGGTTGCCATACGCCGATGTTAGGGCGTTTAAGGTCGACCCGATGATTCGACTCCGCCAGATCGCCCTCGTCGCCCGCGACCTAGATAAGGCAGTCAGCGACGTACAACGCCGCCTCGATGTCGACGTGTGTTTCCGCGATCCGGGAGTGGCCGAGTTCGGCCTTCACAACGCCCTCATCAGAATCGGCGACCAGTTCCTCGAGATCGTCTCGCCGACGACAAGCGGAACCACCGCCGGTCGCCTGCTCGAAAAAGCGGGTGGAGACTGCGGCTACATGGCCATCTTCGAAGTTGACGACCTCGACAGGCGCATGGCCCACCTCTCGACTCTCGGAGTGCGCACCGTCTGGCAGGGCGACTTCCGCCAGATTCGCGGTCGCCACCTTCACCCCAAAGACACCGGCGGCACCCTCGTCTCGATCGACCAACCGGAACGTCCGGGCGACTGGCACTGGGCCGGCCCCACGTGGCGCGAAGCGCGACCATCCGGCATCGCTAATTCGATCGCCTCAATTACGCTCGCCTCACGTCAACCTGAACGGCTCCGTGATCGCTGGAAGCAACTGGGAATCGACGTCGCTGCCGAATACGTCAATGGCCCGACGGATCTCGAACACCTGTCAGCGGTCACTCTCACTGCGACGTCTGGTTCACACCGCGGACGGCGCTTCACGCTCTGCGGCGTCGACTTCACCACCGAATAACGCGGAGTCAATGGTGGGCGTTGAGGGACTCGAACCCCCGACCCTCTCCTTGTAAGGGAGGACATCGAGGCGAGTCGTCAGCATCGACGCCTTGTGAAACCGCGTGAACACTGGGCTTTCGCGAGCATCGCGTGATG
>JBJTYJ010000139.1:0-17266 GCA_046082705.1 Actinomycetota bacterium
CATCGAGACGCTGGTCGAGCTCGGCGCTCGGGTGCGCTGGGTCTCGTGCAACATCTTCTCGACCCAGGACCACGCGGCGGCAGCCGTCGTCGTCGGCCCGAACGGGACCGTCGATGACCCGCAGGGCGTGCCGGTCTACGCCTGGAAGGGCGAGACCCTGCCCGAGTACTGGTGGTGCACCGAGCAGGTCCTCATGTGGCCGGACGGCAAGGGCCCGAACATGGTCCTCGACGACGGTGGCGACGCCACGCTGCTGGTCCACAAGGGCCGGGAGTTCGAGCAGGCTGGTGTCGTCCCGACCCCGGACGAGACCACCTCGGAGGAGTACGCGGTCATCCTCGAGACCCTGCGTCGCTCGCTTGCCGAGGACCCGACCCGCTGGACGACCATCGCCGCGGGCATCAAGGGCGTCACCGAGGAAACGACGACGGGCGTGAAGCGCCTCTACAAGATGGCCGAGCGCAACGAGTTGTTGTTCCCCGCGATCAACGTGAACGACAGCGTCACGAAGTCAAAGTTCGACAACCTCTACGGCTGTCGCCACTCGCTGATCGATGCAATCAACCGCGCCACCGACGTGATGATCGCGGGCAAGCTCGCCGTCGTCTGTGGTTATGGCGACGTGGGCAAGGGTTGTGCGCAGAGTCTTCGCGGCCAGGGCGCACGAGTCATCGTCACGGAGATCGACCCCATCAACGCCCTGCAGGCGGCGATGGAGGGTTACCAGGTCGACACGCTCGAGTCGGCCGTCGGCACCGCCGACATCTTCGTCACGGCAACGGGCAACGAGGCGATCATCACGACCGAGCACATGGCGAAGATGAAGCACAACGCCATCGTCTGCAACATCGGCCACTTCGACAACGAAATCGACATGCTCGGCCTCGCCCGCAGCGGCGCGACCCGTGACGAACTGAAGCCAGGAACCGACCTGTGGACCTTCCAGGACGGCCACTCGGTGATCGTTCTTGCCGAGGGCCGCTTGGTGAACCTGGGTTGCGCCACCGGCCACCCCAGCTTCGTCATGAGCTGTTCGTTCACGAACCAGGTGATCGCTCAGATCGAACTCTTCAACAACGTCGAGAAGTACCCGACGGGCGTCTACGTGTTGCCGAAGCACCTCGACGAAAAGGTCGCCTCGGCGCACCTCGACGCGCTTGGTGTGAAGATGACGAAGCTCACCGACGAGCAGGCCGACTACCTCGGCCTCGACCCGACGGGCCCGTTCAAGCCCGAGCACTACCGCTACTAGAAATCAGGTTTCGAGCGCTTACCCCGTCGCTTCGTCTGCAAGCGACGGGGACATGCGCAGGGCGGCCATGGCCATCTGCACCATCGGTCCGATGCCGAAGGCGAAGACGAACGTCCCGAGGCCGATGCGGCCCCCGAGGAAAATGCCCGTCACCATGACGACGATCTCGACGATCGTGCGGGCAAGTCGGATGCTGATGCCGAACCGCTTGTTCACGCCAATCATCAGTCCGTCTCGCGGCCCCGAGCCGAGCTCGGCCCCGATGTAGAGGCCCGATCCAAATGCGATGAACAACATGCCGGCCGCAAGGTAGGCAACGCGGGCCGCGATTGCGCGCGAGTCGGGCAGCACGTCTTCCATGAAGTTCTCGACGAGGCCGATCTGGACGGCGTTCATGATGGTGCCGATTCCAGGCCTGATCCGCAGGGGAATCCAGAGAACGAGCAGCGCGACGCCGACGACGATGATCACGTTGCCGAGTTGCAGACCGGTGATCTTCGAGATGCCCGTGTGGAACACGTCCCACGGCGGGACGCCGAGGTCGGAATGCACGAAGCAGGCGATACCGGCGCCGAAACAGAACAATCCGGCGGCGCAACGTGCGAGCCGCTCGAAGAACCGTTCCCGAAGTGGTCGGGGAGTGGCGGCGTCGTGCATGTCATGACCGTAGTCGCGACGAAGTGTCGTCGTTGGGTGGGTTTTCGCACACACGTGTTCGTGCAAATGAATCGCATCGCCACAGCGGCCGTTTTCGACGGGGAAGTTCGCGAGATGATCGTTGCGTTGAAGTACCACAACGCCCGCCGCTTCGCTCGTCCGCTTGCCACGTTGCTGGCCGACGCGATCGACCGTGATCGTGACGTGCGACGAATCGGTATCGACGTCGTGACGTGGGCACCGACGTCGTCGCTGCACAAACGTCGACGCGGTTACGACCAAGCAGAGTTGATCGCACGTGAACTCGCGCAAAGGTTGAACTTGCCGGCGCAACGACTCTTGCGGCGACACGGATCGGTTGCGCAAACCGGTAGATCGAGACGCGAGCGACTGACGGGGCCGGCGTTCAGGGGACGAAGTTCCGCCCGTGGCAAGCGGATTCTGGTTGTCGACGACGTGGCCACAACGGGTGCGACTTTGCACTCTGCGCGACGCGCATTGCGTGCCGAAGGTGCCGAAATGGTGTTCTGCTGGGCGGTCGCGGGGACCCCCGCCCGATAACATCAGCGACTGTTATGGGCATCCTCGATCGAGTCCTCAGAGCCGGCGAAGGCAAGAAAGTTAAGGCTCTCGAGGGGCTGGTACCCGACGTCAACGCCCTCGAATCGGCGATGACGGCCCTCTCCGACGATGCGCTGCGCGGAAAGACCGCCGAGTTCCGCTCGCGGATCGAGCGCGGCGAGTCGCTCGACGACCTCTTGATCGAAGCCTTCGCCGTCACGCGCGAGGCCGCACGCCGCGTACTCGGCCAGCGCCACTACGACGTCCAGCTGATGGGTGGTGCCGCGCTGCACTTCGGTTGGGTCGCCGAAATGAAGACGGGCGAGGGCAAGACCCTCGTCTCGACCCTGCCCGCCTATCTGAATGGCCTGTCGGGCAAGGGCGTCCACCTGGTGACGGTGAACGACTACCTCGCGCGCCGCGACTCCGAATGGATGGGGCGCGTTCACCGTTGGTTGGGACTCAGTGTCGGTCTCGTCATTCCCGGCCACCGCGAGCGTCCCGCCCAAAAGCGCGAGGACTACCTCTGTGACATCACGTACGGCACGAACAACGAGTTCGGCTTCGACTACCTGCGCGACAACATGGCGGGTTCGCTCGACGAAAAGGTGCAGCGCGGTCACAACTTCGCCATCGTCGACGAAGTCGACTCGATCCTCATCGACGAAGCACGTACACCGCTCATCATCTCGGGACGTCTCGCCGATGCGGCGAAGCTGTACTACCGGTTCGCGTCGATTGCGCGTTCGCTCGTTCGCGACGTCGACTACGAGGTTGAAGAAGACAAGCGCACGGTGGTTCCCCTCGAGGCCGGCATCGAAAAGGTCGAACAGCAACTCGGCATTGCGAACCTGTACGACGGTGTGCAGCAGAACTTGGTGCACCAGCTGCAGGTGGCCCTCAAGGCCAAAGAGCTCTACAAGCGCGACAAGGACTACATCGTCCAGTCGGGCGAGGTGAAGATCGTCGACGAGTTCACGGGCCGCATTCTCGAGGGCCGCCGTTGGAGCGAGGGCATCCACCAGGCCGTTGAAGCCAAGGAAGGCGTGAAAATCAAAGAGGAGAACCAAACCCTCGCCACGATCACGCTGCAGAACTACTTCCGCATGTACGACAAGTTGGCCGGCATGACGGGAACCGCCCAAACCGAGGCCGCCGAATTGGTGAACACCTATGGCTTGCAGGTTGTGCCGATTCCAACGAACAAGTCGGTGGCCCGCGTCGATCAGGCCGACCTCATCTACAAGGGCGAAGTCGCCAAGTTCAACGCCGTCGTCGACGACATCGTCGAGAAATACAACGCCGGCCAGCCCGTGCTTGTCGGCACCGTCAGCGTGGAAAAGAGCGAGTACCTCTCGCGACAGTTGAACAAGCGCGGTATCCCGCACGAGGTGTTGAACGCAAAGCAGCACACGCGCGAAGCACAGATCGTCACGCAGGCGGGTCGCCTTCATGCCGTCACCGTCGCCACGAACATGGCCGGCCGTGGCGTCGACATTCTTCTCGGGGGCAACCCCGAGGGTCTCGCCCGCCAGTCCGTGCTGGCCGAGGGCTTCTCCGCCGAAACGCTCGCCGACGAGTTCGCGCTTCCGATGCCCCTCGACCAAATGCCCGAGGACTACCGCCAGCAACGCGAACGCGCCCAGGCCCGCTATGCCGAACTCCTCGCCGAGTTCAAGGCGTCGTGCGGCGAAGAGGGCGACGAAGTGCGCAAGCTCGGTGGTCTCTACGTGCTCGGCACCGAGCGTCACGAAAGCCGTCGCATCGACAACCAGTTGCGCGGTCGTGCGGGACGTCAGGGCGACCTGGGTGAATCGCGGTTCTACTTGTCGCTCGACGACGAACTCATGCGTCTCTTCGCAACCGGCGCGCTCAGTTGGGTGATGGGTCGCGCGCTTCCTGACGACGAAGCCATCGAGGCGAAGATGGTCACCAAGGCCATCGAACGCGCGCAGACCACCGTGGAACAGCGCAACGGCGAAATTCGCAAGAACGTTCTCAAGTACGACGAGGTGATGAACGAGCAGCGCAAGGTCATCTACCAGCGCCGCGACCAGATTCTCGAGGGCCTCGACCTGCGTGCCGCCGCGATGGAGTACCTGTCCGAAGCGGTCGATGCGCTCATCGAGACGTACTGCGTCACCGAGGCCGACGACGAGTGGGATCTCGATGGTCTGGTGCGTGAACTTTCGACCTACTGGCCGACGTCGGTCACCATCGCCAAACTCGAAAATGCCGACGGCACCGACGGCATGTACGACGTCGTGATGGCCGATGCCGCCGCGTTCTACGCCCAGCGCGAGGCCGAACTCGGTGAGTCGGTCATGCGCGAGATCGAACGTCAGGTCATGTTGCGCATCATCGACCAGCGCTGGCGCGAGCACCTCGAAGAGATGGACTACCTGCAAGAAGGCATCAACCTTCGTGCGATGGGCCAGAAGGACCCGCTCACCGAATGGCAGCGCGAGGGCTACGACATGTTCGGTGCGCTCATGAAGGGTGTCGCACAAGACTTCGTGCGTTACGTCATGCACGTTCAGGTCGTCACCGACGACGCCGCAGAGGTGCAGAACGTGCAGCAGACCTCGTCGGAAAACGTCGACACCGACGGCTTCCGTGCCGCCGCTGCCGCTGCTGTAGCCGACGGTGAGTTGCCGGAAGAAGCCGCCGCACCGGTT
This sequence comes from Actinomycetota bacterium, assembly GCA_046082705.1. Taxonomy (GTDB): domain Bacteria; phylum Actinomycetota; class Acidimicrobiia; order Acidimicrobiales; family Ilumatobacteraceae; genus F1-20-MAGs119. The sequence continues at coordinate 5,149 of JBJTYJ010000139.1, forward strand.
TCAGCGCGGTCCAACACGCCCGTCGTGAAGAGCGAGTTCGACAAGACCCCGCGCAACTCGCCCTGCCCGTGCGGGTCGGGCAAGAAGTTCAAGATGTGTCACGGCCGCGGCGCGGCCTGACAAGACCACTCTTCTCCCATGCGTGACTTCACCGACGCCATCCGCCGCCTTCGGGAGCGCCTCGACGAGGCGCGCACGTACCTGAAGGTCGATGCGGGTCGTTCACGTCTCGCCGAGCTCGAGCTGGAAGTTGCTCGCCCCGACCTGTGGGACGACCAAGACCTCGCCAAGCGCATCAACACCGAGTACGCGAACGTGAAGGGCGACATCGACGAGTTCGACGGTCTTGCCTCGGCAATCGACGACATCGAAGTTCTTCACGAACTGGCACGCGAGGTCGATGACGAGTCGCAGGAACCCGAGATCGACGGCGGAATCACCAAGGCCTCACGTCAGCTCGACACACTCGAAATGCGCAGCCTTTTCACCGGCGAACACGATGAAGCCGACTGCATCGTGCAGATCAACGCCAAGGACGGCGGGGTCGATGCCCAGGACTGGTCGGAAATCCTGCTGCGGATGTACTCGCGTTGGGCCGAGCGCCGTGGATTCACCGTCGAAGTCGACGACGTCTCCGAGGGCACCGAGGCCGGCATTCTTTCGGCCGAATTCACCATTCACGGTCGTTACGCCTACGGGCTGATGACATCGGAGCGTGGCACGCACCGTCTCGTGCGCATCAGCCCGTTCGACAACCAGGGCCGCCGTCAAACGAGCTTCGCCTCGGTGCAGGTCTGGCCCGTCATGGACGCGCCGAACGTCGACGTCAACGAGTCGGAGATTCGCATGGAGGTTTTCCGTGCGTCGGGTGCAGGTGGCCAGCACGTCAACAAGACGTCGTCGGCGGTTCGTCTCATCCACGAACCGACGGGTCTCGTCGCTTCGTCGCAGGAAGAGCGCAGTCAGTTGCAGAACCGCGAGAAAGCAATGAACCGACTGAAGGCGATGATTGCCGCGCGCATCGAGGAAGAACACGCGGCCGAACGCGATCGCATCGCCGGCAAACCCGCACAGGTGGGCTGGGGAAGTCAGATTCGTTCGTACGTGATGCAGCCCTACCAGATGGTGAAGGATCTTCGTACGGAAGTTGAAGACGGCAACGTTTCCTCCGTTCTCGACGGTGATATCGACGATTTCATGGTGGGATTCCTCCGTTTCCGGCGTGCAACCGACAACACGGGTGCGTAGCCAACTTCCACTGGGTAGGTTCGTACCGTCATGATCCGTCTCGACAACGTGACCAAGGTGTACGGCGCCGACACGGTGGCCGTGCGCGACGTGAGCTTCGACATCGCGAAGGGCGACTTCGTGTTCCTCGTCGGCCCGTCGGGCTCGGGCAAGTCGACTCTGCTGCGTCTCATGAGTCGCCAGGAACGCCCCGAACGCGGCGACGTGTGGATCGCCGGCAAGAACGTGAACGAAATGCCCGACTCGCGCGTGCCGTACCTGCGGCGCAGCATGGGAAACGTCTTCCAGGACTACAAACTGCTGTCGAACAAGACGGTGTTCGAGAACGTTGCCTTTGCCCTCGAGGTCATCGGCAAGCCGCGACACGTCATCAACCAGCAGGTACCCGCGGTGCTCGAACTCGTCGGTCTTGCCGGCAAGGAAGACCGGTTCCCCGACCAACTGTCGGGCGGCGAACAGCAGCGCGTCTCGATCGCGCGGGCCTTCGTCAACCGCCCGCTCATCCTGCTCGCCGACGAACCCACGGGAAACCTCGACCCGGCCACCGGCGAGGGCATCATGCAGTTGCTCGAAGCCATCAACCGCAGCGGCACCACGGTGGTCATGGCCACCCACGACCACCGCATCGTGAACCTCATGCGCAAGCGCGTGGTGCAGCTCGACCGTGGTGTTCTCGTGCGTGACCAGGAACGCGGGGTGTACGAATAATGCTCTCGCGCATCGCCTACGCCTTCCGTGAAACATGGGCCAGTTTCCGGCGCAACCTCACCCTCACTGCCGCGGCGGTGCTCACCTCGGCGGTGTCGTTGTTGCTGGTCGGCACGACGTTCCTCGTGCAGCGCGGTTTCGACAACCTGCTCGTGCGTTGGAAGGGCGACGTCCAGCTGATCGTGTTCATGACGCCCGATGCGACGGCCGAAAACGTTGCGTACGTCGACGGCGTCATCAGGTCGCAACCCAACGTCGTCGACATCGACAAGTTGGCATACCTCGATAAGCCGGCCAGTTACGCCGAGGCACAGCAACTGTTCGCCGGTGACCCAACGATGCTGTCGCTCCTCACGCCCGAGACCATTCCCACGCAGTTCAAGATCGTGTCGCTCACCGATGACTCGGCACTGTTGCGCAGTCTCGCCGACCAGTACCGCATCCTGCCCAAGGTGCAGGGCGTCAGCCTTGCCGAAGACGAGTTCGAGGTCATCTCGACGCTGTCGGGTTTCGTGCGCACCGTCACCATCGTCATGTCGCTCGTCTTGTTGGCCGTGGCGGTGACGCTCATCTGGAACACCATTCGCACCGCGATGTTCGCGCGGCGGCGCGAGATCGAGGTCATGAAACTCGTCGGTGCGACCAACTGGTTCATCCGCATCCCGTTCATGCTCGAGGGTCTCTTGCACGGTCTCATCGGCGGCGTTCTGTCGTGCGGCGGGCTGTGGGGTTTGAACCGCGCCTGGGAAAGCGGTGTGGCGGGCTTCAAGCCCGGAACGGGCGTCAGTTCACTGGTGGTGCCTTCGGGCTACGTGTCGGGCGTGATGATCCTGCTGCTCGCCATCGGTGCCCTGGCCGGTGCCATCGGCTCGGGCATTGCGGCCAGCCGCTTCCTCGACGTGTGACCGTTGGGGTAGAAAAGCCCATGGCCTACACCGACATTCTCCTCGACATCAGCGACGGCATTGCAATCATCACGCTGAACCGTCCCGACGCGATGAACTCTTTCACCAACCAGATGGCTCGCGAGCTACGCAAAGCCTTCGACGAAGTTGACGCGAACGACGACGTGCGGGCCGTCATCGTCACCGGAAGTGGTCGTGCGTTCTGCGCGGGGGCCGACCTGTCATCGGGTGGCAGCACCTTCGCAAAGGGTGGCAGCGACGAAGCGCCGCGCGGGGGAGTCGTTCGCGACGGCGGGGGTCTGGTGTCGTTGCGCGTGTTCGACTGCAAGAAGCCCGTGATCGCCGCAATCAACGGTGCAGCGGTGGGCGTGGGCATCACGATGACGCTGCCGATGGACATCCGCCTCGCCAGCACCAAAGCTAGATCGGTTTCGTGTTCGCCAAGCGCGGCATCGTGCCCGAGGCCTGTTCGTCGTGGTTCCTGCCGCGGTTGGTGGGCATCTCGCAGGCGGCAGAGTGGGTGTACACCGGACGTCTTCTCACCGCTGACGAGGCGTTGGCCGGAGGTTTGGTGCGCAGCGTCCACGAACCCGAGGATCTCTTGCCGGCCGCCATCGCAATTGCCCGCGAGATCGCCGACAACACCGCACCGGTTTCGGTCGCGCTGTCGCGCCAGATGATGTGGCGCATGCTGGGTGCCGACCATCCGATGGAGGCCCACCGTGTCGACAGCCGTGGCATTCAGGCGCGTGGCAAGACGGCCGATGCGAAGGAAGGCGTCGAGAGCTTCCTCGAGAAGCGTCCTGCACGGTTCCCCGACAAGGTCAGCGACGGACTTCCGGAAATCTTCCCCGGTTGGGTCGACCCGGAATTTTCGTGAACCGATGAGCGACGGTGAACTGACGGTGTACGACGCTCTCGGTGGCACCGAGTTCTTTCTTCGGCTCGCCGATCGTTTCTACGAACGCGTGCGCGACGACGCCGTGCTGCTGCCGTTGTACCCCGACCCCGACGACCTTCCTGCCGCATCGCGGCGACTCGGGCTCTTCCTGGCGCAGTACTGGGGCGGCCCGCACACCTACAGCGACGAGCGCGGTCATCCGATGCTGCGCGCCCGACACAACCCGTACGTCGTCGGTGCGCTCGAGCGCGACCACTGGCTGGTGTGCATGTTGAGTGCCGTGAACGAACTCGTGATCGACGTCGACATCCGCGCGCAGATGACCGACTACTTCGTGAAGGCGGCCGAACACCTGCGCAACGATCAGCCGTTGCGCCTCGTCAAGCCGTAACAGGCCACGGCCGCTGCCGCGGCAACGTTCAGCGAATCGACGCCCGCGGCCATCGGGATACGCACGCGGTGGGTGGCCGGTTGCATCCATTGATCGGCGAGGCCGCTTCGTTCCGAACCCAGCATCAATGCCACGCGCGAACCCGGCCGTACTTCGTCGAGGTCGACTGCATCGGGCGACGGGGTCATCGCGTAGGTTTCGAAGCTGCTCGCACGAAGTGCGTCGAACATCGCGGCGGAACTTGTGACGCGCGCGATGGCGAGATCGAACGTGGTTCCCATCGCGACCCGCAACGCACGTCGCGCAAACGGGTCGGACGACTCTCCGTCGAGGATGAGGCCCGTGAATCCGAATGCGGCGGCACTGCGAACGATTGCGCCGACATTCGTGGGATTGTCGACCTGGGACAGCGCGACGACGCGGTCGTTCCCTGCAAGCAAGTCGTCGAGCTCAATTGTCGCCGGTTTGGGAAACAACCCGACAATCGAAAGGGCAACGGCAAGGCCGGTGGCCGAACGTCGCGTTGCCTCATCGGCAACGACGACCGTGGTTTCGGCGAGTCGCTCGGCATGTGCGCTGAGTGCCGGCAGCGACGATTCGTCGCACAAGACGAGCACGGGAACGTGACCCGACTCGAGCGCACGCATCACCACCAGGTCGCCCTCGGCGACGAACTTCGCGTCGGTGCGTTCACCGCGCCGGTGGAGGCGGGTGTTCAGTTGGCGTTCGCGCAGGCGGAAAGGTTCGAACGCGGGGTCGTCGGCCCCCGATGCCTGACGGACGTTCAGTAGTACCAGGGGAACGCCGACCAGTCGGGATCGCGCTTTTCCAGGAACGAATTGCGTCCCTCGGCTGCTTCGTCGGTCATGTAGGCAAGGCGCGTCGCTTCGCCGGCGAACACCTGCTGGCCAACGAGGCCGTCGTCGATGAGGTTGAACGAGAACTTCAACATGCGCTGGGCCGTCGGGCTCTTGCCGTTGACTTCCTTCGCCCACTGCAGCGCCGTGGCCTCGAGGTCGTCGTGGTCGACGACGGCGTTCACCATTCCCATGCGGTGCGCATCGTCGGCCGAATATTCGCGGCCGAGGAAGAAGATCTCACGTGCGAACTTCTGGCCCACCTGGCGCGCGAGGTACGCCGAGCCGTAGCCACCGTCGAAACTGGCGACGTCGGCGTCGGTTTGTTTGAAGCGCGCGTGCTGGCGCGACGCGATGGTGAGGTCGGCCACGACGTGCAGGCTGTGACCGCCGCCGGCCGCCCAACCGGGAACCACGCAGATGACGACCTTCGGCATGAAGCGAATGAGTCGCTGCACTTCGAGGATGTGCAGACGTCCGGTGCGCGCCGGGTCGCTGGCTGCGAGTGAATCACCGTCGGAGTACTGGTAGCCCGCACGACCACGAATGCGCTGGTCGCCGCCACTGCAGAACGCCCAGCCGCCGTCCTTCGGCGAAGGTCCGTTGCCGGTGAGGATGACACATCCGACGTCGCTCGTCTGGCGGGCGTGGTCGAGGGCGGTGAACAGTTCGTCGACCGTGTGCGGACGGAAGGCGTTGCGCACCTCGGGACGATTGAACGCGATGCGAACGGTGCCGTGTTCCTTCGCCCGGTGGTAGGTGATGTCGGTGAAGTCGAATCCGGGAACCTGGTTCCATCGATTCGGGTCGAAGATCTGCGAAACGGTCACGGCACAAGTGTGCCGATTATTTGCGCATCCCCAACCACCAGGCGGCAACCTGCGCGGGCATCCGCTCGTGGTACGCCTTCCACAGGTCCGATGCACCGTCGATGAGGGGTTGCATGTTGGTGGCGGGAAGGGGGCTGGCCGTGGTGATGGGGTCGAGCCACTCGAGCTTGAAGTCGGTGAAGATGCCCGTCATCTTCTTCGCGTCGGTCTCGTGGTGGTCGGACGTCTGGTGTTCGAGAAAGGCGTTGTAGTCCTCGAAGGCGAGCAGGCCGTAGTAGGTGTTCGGTTCGGCGCCACGCCAGTACTCGTAGCGAATGACACGCTTTTCGTTGTCGTGGGTTGCCTTGACGAGACGTTCGGCGAGGTCTTCGAACTCGCGTTCCTTGCCGGGCTTGACGGTGATGTGAGCGAGGATCGTTGCCATGTACCCACAGTAGTGGCGCGAGCGCCGTCCTATTTCAGGCGGGTGAGTTCACCAATCAGCCGGGCGACATCGGCAAAGCGCAGGAAGAGTGGGCTGAAGGCGACGCGGATCACGTTGGGCGGCCGGAAGTCGACGACGAGGTCGCGCGCGATGAGCTCCTTCGACATTCGCTCGGCGTCGGCGTGCTGCAGGGCGATGTGGCCGCCGCGTTGCGACCCGTCGCGGCGCGAGCCAAGGCCGAAACCGCTCGACGACAGGAACGTCTCGTAACCCTCGACGAAGAAGTCGCCGAGTCGTATGCAGGTGGCCCGCAGGTCATCGATGGGGTACTTGGTGATGACGCCGAGTGCGGCGTGCATCGCCTTCATCGACAGCACGTGTGTCGTGCCGCTCGAAAACCGTGCGATACCGGAGGCAGGTCGGAACGTGTCCTCGAAGGCGAAGGGCTCGGCGTGGCCGAACCAGCCCGGAATGGGTTGTGAAACCGACCCGATGATGCGTGGTGCCGCGTACATGTAGGCGGGTGCGCCGGGACCACCGTTCAGGTACTTGTAGCCACAGCCCACGGCGAAGTCGATGTCGTTGTCGAAAACGTCGCACTTCACCGCACCCGCGGCATGGGCGAGATCCCACACGGTGAGGATGCAGTGTTCGTGGGCTGCGGCCGTGACGGCACGCACGTCGTGCAGGTCGGCCGAGCGATAGTCGATCATCGATGCGGTCATGACTGCGACGTCGTCGGCGAATCGTGCCGGCATGTCGTTGACTTCAAGTTCGACGAATTCCAGGCCGTGAAGATCGGCCACACTGCGGGCCACGTATCTGTCGGTGGGAAAGTTGCGGGAATCGCACAACAACACCCGCCGAGTGGCGGACTTGTTGACGGTGGCTGCCGCCGACAGCACCTTGAACAAGGCGACCGAAGTCGAGTCGCCGGCAACCACCGAGCCCGCCGGTGCGCCGATCACCCGCGCGACGAGGTCACCGGTGGCACCCGCGAGGTCGAGCCAATCCCCGTCATGCCAGGTACGTACGAGGCCGTTGCGCCATTCCTCATCCACCGTGTGCATGACCGCGGCACGCGCGGCATGTGTGAGCGGGCCAAGTGAGTTGCCGAGAAAATACGACTCGGCTTCGGGAAGGTCGAACTGAGCGCGGGCCTCCCCAAGGGGGTTTGTCGCGTCGAGTTCCGCTGCGCGCCGTGTGTAGTCGTCGAGTGTCGTCATGGTTCGTCTCCGTCAGGCCCGCAAGAGTCCGATTGTGGTGTCGCCGAGTTCCGTGCCCGGTGTGATGAGATCGTAAATCAGGTCGAAGTGGTCGCGGCCGGCAACGACTCGCGACGTCGCGTCGACTCCAGCCGCTGCGAGGTTGCCGATGTAGGCATCGCTTTGTGCCTTGAAAGCCTCGGTTTCTTGTTCGCCGACGAAGGCCCGTACGGCGGGCAGCGGTGTCACCCTCGTGTGTGCGGGGCTCAGCCGCACCGCGTCGGGGACGGTGAGGCCGAGCGGCTCGTTCACCGTGGTTGTGACCAATGGACGAAGGTCAAAGATGCCGCTCAGCAGGATTGCGGCATCGACCCGCGTTGGCTGCGGGCTTGCGGTCGTCGCCATCGCGGCGAGATGGCCGCCCGCCGATGAACCGGCCACCACGGTGCGCGCAGGTTCGAGACCCGACGCGTCAACGAGCCATTCGAGGGCGCAACGACACTCCGTGACGATGCGCTCGAGTGTCGCCGTTGGCGCGAGGGTGTAGTTGATGCTCGCGAAGGAGCAACCGAGGTCGAGTGCCTCGGCGGCCCACATCGAGCACTCGTCAGCCGAAAGGGCCTTCCAGTAACCCCCGTGGATGAAGACGAGAAGTGGCGATGTGCGACTGTGTCGCGCCAGCACCACGTATTCGTCAGCGCCCGGTCCGTAATGCTCGCGGCCGATACGGTCACCCAAATCTTCGAGCACGGTTGCGCTGCGCCGCGCATACTCCTCGATGTACCAGGGCGCGGGGTGCTTGGAGACGGAACTCGGCGAGTATTCGCGTTCGAGGTCTGCGTCAGGCGGCATGGGCGGGGACATTCGCCGTGCGACGCTGCGACGCGCGCGCCTTTGCGACGATGAGCGCCGAGCAGGGGATGACGAGAAGGTTCGGCAGCCACACGAGCGTGTCGCTGATGGCAAGTCCGTAGGTCAACCACGCCGACGATGTCACGAATAGAAGTGAGTTGCTCGACACGGACACCCCGTCAAGGTCGGGGTCGCCCAGCACCTTGAGGGTTTGCGGCAACACCGACGAAGCGCCAATGGCGAATGCGAGGATGCCGACAACCGAAGTCGAAATTGCGGTTGCCACGAGTCCCATGCCCAGGACACCGACGATGACACCAAGGAGAGTTTCCATGGAGAGGACACCGTGACGCATCATCGCGACGCCGAGGAGGGCAATGGCGATCGACAGCAAGAGATTCGAACCAAAAAGCGGCATGTCGGACTGCGAGAGTCCGTAGATCGACCACAGAATCGACCCCGACATGCCCTGCAGGGCACCGAGCGGGGCAAGACCTTCGACCGTGTCGTTGCGGTACACGCGAAACACCTGCGGCCAGATGAAGAGCATCGAGAGGGTGGACGCGATAAGACCAAGCAGATTCGTGGGGGACACGCCTCCAGTCTGGCCGACGAAGGTACCGAACGGGCGAACTATCCTCGGATCATGACCATCGAATCTTCCCTTGCCAAGTTCCTTGCAGATGCGTGTCCACTCGTTGGTGACACCGGGTACCGCTTCTACTTCACTCCCGAGACACGTGAAGTTGGCGAGAAGTTGGGTTTGAACGGCATGGAGTTCTATGTCCTCGGCCGTGGTGGTGCGCTGGGTGACTGCGACGGTCCGGCGTTGGCATCGAACTTCGGCTATTTCAACCCTGCCGTCATTGGTGGTGCATGGGACTCGGCAAAGGCGAAGTGTGCGCCGCGCACGGCGGGTCGTGCACACCTCGAATGCAGCGCCGATTTTGGTCGCTCGAAGTTCGCGGGGATTCCCGGCCTCGACGCGTTCGTTGCGGCTGCTGATGCCGTGAATGCGGCAGCCGACCCCGATGGTCTTGGTCTCTACGCCGCGATGAAGTGCGATGCGTTGGTGTCCGACGTACCGGGTCGCGCGATGCAGTTGGCAACGGTTTTGCGCGAATTCCGTGGCAGCGCACACCTTGCGGCAATTCGCGCCGCCGGCCTGACCTCAAAAGTTGCGCACTTCATCAAGCGCCCCAACGACGCAAAGATGTTCGGCTGGTCGGAAGATGACGTCGCAAAGGTCACCGACGCACAGCGCGCACAGTGGGACGCAGCGGAAAAGTTGACCGACGAGATGGTTGCCCCCGCCTACGGCGTTCTCGACTCAGCGGGTCGCGCGGCGTTCCTTGCGGGCATCACCGCGATGCACACCATCGCCTCCAGCTGACTCAGCTGGTCATGCCGTGCCCATCGGCTGCCGTCTTACGACGTCATGCCGGTGAGCCCGACGAGGCCGCGGGCGTGTTCGATTTCGCCCATGTGTCGCAGGCCGTGTTGGTAGATCCAGCACTCGGCCGCATCGAGCACGGTGATGCCATCCTCGCCCGCGACACGAGCGGAATAGGTGCTGGCAATCATCGGCGGAAACGGCCGAGTGATCACCACGCGATCGAGATCGGCCGGGTCGACCGAGTCGAGCCACTCTTCGGTGCGTGAAAAGACGGCGTTCATGTAGTCGATGAATGCCGGGTAATCGCCGATGCGCTGGTGAACCATCTCATCGACGGTCTTGTGCTTGCCGTGGTCGTTGATCGACATGCCGACTTTCGACGCCCATTCGTCGTTCCAGATGGGTGTCGCGCCGGTCATCAGCATGAAAGAGGCGTCGATCATGTTGACGATGTGGAAGAGGCTGAACGCAATGGGCACGACACCATCGCGCTCGTGGTGGTTCACGTGGTCGAGCGTCATCGTTGCGGTGGCGTCGTGGTACAGCGAATGCATTGCCCTCATGCGGCGTCGCAGCGATTCGAGGGCCGCTTCGTTCTTGACGTGGGTGCCGCTCATGTCGGCCCCTGAATCTCGATGCGGTTACCCGATGGATCGTGGATGAACAACTGGTCGCTGCGTCCGTCGTCGTTGTGGATACGTCGAAACGTGATGCCGTTGTCTTCGAGGTGTTTGGCCGCCTCGTCGACGTCGTCGACGAGGAGAGCGAAGTGCTGCTTCTTGTCGATGGCCGCGCCCGGTGCCTCCATGATGTGCAGTTCCTGCGCGCCCATCCGCAGCCAACCGCCACGGATTTTCATCTCCGGTCGGTCGAAGGGCTGAAACCCGAGTTTGTTCACGTAGAAGTCGAGCGACTCGTCGAGTGCGTGAACGTTGACGTTGACGTGGTGAATTCCCCGAACGCGCATGGCGCCACTATACGAGGTGACCCCTCGGGCATTTCTTTGTCGGCGCAAGGGCGAATAACGTCGGGCCATGGACCGCTGGATTGCAGACACAGACCCGGGCGTGAAATTCCCCGCATGGACACGCGGCAATGCCGCCGACGTATTTCCCGACCCGGCATCGCCGTTCTTTGCCACGACGTACCTGCGTACTTCACTTGGCAAAGGCCTCGTCGATGCGTACAGCACGATCGGGGTGTTCGATTGGGACGAGGTGGAGAACCCGATCGACCCGACCATGTTCGGGGTCTTCGGCGGGTACATCTACAACCCGTTGTCGTACACCCGGTTGTTCGGCGCACGCATGCCGGGTGCCTCACCCGAGGCGATCGACAAGGCGTTCTTCGATGAGCGCGACGAGGTTCCGGTGTACAAGGCGGAACCGTGGCACGAATCGCAGCGCCATGCCGACAAGTTGGGTGCGACGGCTGCGTGGGTGTTGACGACCGATTCGTACCCGCAGATCGAAGCCGACAAGGTGATGGCCGACACCGCACGCGCGACTCGTCCCGACTTCGCCACGCTCGACAACTTCGAGCTGATGAACCGCGCGCGATCGATGGTGCCGCTGTTGCGTCAGGCGATGATGACGGGAATGATCTCGTCGACGCTTTCGTCGATCGGAACGGGCGTGGTCGGCGCGATCGCCGAGGCGTTGGGCGACCCGACGATGTCGGTTCGTCTTCTTGCGGGCATCGAGGCCGACTCTGCCGAGCCCCCGCGGGCAGTCTGGCGTCTGTCACGGCTGGTACGCGCATCGAAAGACGTCGGTGCCGAGTTCGACAAGGGAGTGAAAGGCCTCACGGCACGACTGCGCGCATCGTCGTCTGCGGACGCGAAGAACTTCGTTGCGGCACTCGATGATTTCCTCTTCCGGTTCGGGTCGCGCGGGCCCGCGGAGTGGGACGTGATCGCGCTGTCGTGGGAGGCCAAGCCGGACGTCGCTCTGGCAATCGTCGACCGCATGCGCCTCATGAGCGATGCCGACGATCCGGCCGCACGTCGTGCCGAGGCGGTTGCCGAACGCGACCGTGTCCTTGCCGACGTTCGCGCAAAGCTTGCCGGCGACGCGGAAACCCTCGGCACGTTCGAGGCCGGAATGCGTGCTTCGACCCTGTTCCTCAGTGCGCGCGAGCGTTACAAGGCGAACTGCATCAAGTTGGTCGGAGAAATCCGCGAACCAATGCGCGAAATCGCCCGCCGTTTGGTTGCCGATGGTTTGCTCAAAGAGGTCGAGCACATCTTCATGTTGATGGCCGACGAGGTCGACGAGTTCGGCATCCATCCCGACCGCTACACGACGAAGTTGGCCGAACGTCACGCCGCCTACCTCACACTGTTCGAAGTGGAACCGCCCTTTGCCGTCGACGGCAAGGTGGTGCCCATCTCGCAGTGGAA
>JBJTYJ010000140.1:0-5975 GCA_046082705.1 Actinomycetota bacterium
CGGATCATCCATGAAGCCGAACCTCAGCTGTACCTGAAACACGCCGGGCGCGACCTTGGTGATGACGGCTCGCTCGTCGGTCGTCACACGCGGTTCGTCCGCAGTGTCGACCGAGACGATGAGGGTCGTCTTGTGCAGAACTTTGTTGTGCAGCAGGTTGTTCACGAGAGCCGGCGGAGCCTTGCCGATGTCCTTGAACATGAATACTGCGGTGCCGTCGACGCGGGTCATCTCTTCGACGCCGTCGAGGAATGGCCTGATCTCCTTTTCGCCTCGGTGGATGCGCTGCGCCACGAGCGCACGTCCACGTCGCCACGTTTGCATCTGCACCATCAGAATCACGCCGACCGCGAGGGCAAACCAGCCACCGTGGGGAATCTTGACGATGTTCGCACCGAGGAAACCCGCTTCGATGATCAACATCGGTGCGCACACGACCAACGCCTTGGCGCCGCTCCAGCCCCAGTTGTCGGTGAGAACGCGGTAGAAGATGAGTGTGGTGATGGCCATGGTCATCGTGACCGCGATGCCGTATGCCGCGGCGAGGTTGCTCGCCGTTTGGAATCCGATCACCAGGCCGACGCAGCCCACCATGAGTAGCCAGTTCACGAGCGGCACGTAGATCTGGCCGTAGTGCTTGCTCGATGTGTGCACGACCTTGATGCGCGGCAGGTAGTCCATCTGCACGGCCTGCGCGGTCAGTGAGAAGACGCCCGAGATGAGCGCCTGCGACGCAATGATCGTGGCCAGGGTTGCAAGGATCACGATCGGCAAGAGGATCGACTCGGGAACCATCCGGAAGAACACGCTTTCGATGTCCTCGGGATTGTTCAAGAGGAACGCGCCTTGGCCCCAATAGTTCAACACCAGTGAAGGCAACACCATGCCGTACCAACCGAACATGATCGGTTTGCGACCGAAGTGGCCCATGTCGGCGTACAACGCCTCACCGCCGGTGACGACGAGGAAGATCGAGCCGAGCGAGAGGAACGCGCGCCCAGGTTCGTGGGTGAAGTACTTGAGCGCGTAGTAGGGGTTTACCGACTGGATGATTCCCGGAGCATCGACGATGTGCGACAGGCCGAGAATCGCGAGCGTGGCAAACCACAGGATCATGATGGGCCCGAACACCTTGCCAACTGCGCCCGCGCCGCGTTTCTGTACGAGGAACAGGCCGATGAGGATGACCACCGCGATCGGAACGACCCAGTCGGCGAACGAGTTCGATACCTCCTCGAGGCCTTCGACCGCGCTCAACACCGAGACCGCGGGTGTGATGACACCGTCACCGTAGAGAAGCGCCGTACCAAAAACGCCGAGACCGACGAGAATTCCCACCCGCTTCTTCTTCGCGTTGGCACCGCGGCCGACGAGTGCGGTGAGGGCAAGGATGCCGCCCTCGCCCTTGTTGTCGGCACGCATGACGAACATCAGGTACTTCACCGAGATGATGAGGAGCAGCGCCCAAAAGGCGAGTGAGCACACGCCGTAGACGTTGATGCGGTCAACCGTCATGACGTGCGACTCTTAGGTGAACGTTTCCTTCAACGAGTAGAGCGGGCTCGTGCCGATGTCTCCGTACACGACACCCAGTGCGCCGAGGGCCAACGCGACGGTTCCCACTTGGTGGCCCGCACCATCGTGGTGGTCGTCACCCCCGTTTTCTTCGGAGGGTGTGTGGGTGTCCGATGTCCGCACTTTCTTGGCGAGTTCGACGGATTCCCGTCCGGCTGTCTGGTCTGAGCCCACGAGTGCTTGAGGCTAGTCCGCAATGGTCGATCCGGCGCCAGCCGTCGCCGGAATGGGGGTGCTCCATGCGCTCGCCAAAAGATCTATCGAGTGCACCCTCGATTCAGTGCGGTCGGCGTGATGTGCGGTGATGATTTCATGTGCACCGGTGTCGGCAGCAAAGGCATCGAGCGTGCGAACCACCGACTCAGCCGTGCCAATTGCTGAATAGTGAAAGACGCGATTCAGGTACGCGCCGCGTGGCGACGCCAGCAACTCTTCGGCCTGTTCGTCGGTCATGCGGTTGCCGGGCGGGCTGAACAGCGCCTTGGCGAACGTGCGCCTGCGGCGCTGGAACTGTCGTTCGGCGTCGTCGTCGTTGTCGGCCACGATGACACTGTGACCGCAAATGAGATACGGCGCATCAAGTTGCCGCGATGGCTCGAAGCGCGAGCGGTAGATATCGATCGCCTCGTGCAGAGCGTCGGGCGCAAAGTGCGACGCAAAGGCAAACGGCAGTCCGAGTGCGGCGGCCAACTGCGCCCCGAAGAGCGACGAACCGAGAATGTAAAGCGGCACGTTGGTTCCGCGACCGGGAGTTGCAACGACGTTTGCGACGCGCGACGAGTCGGAGAAGAACGCCTGCAGTTCGAGAACGTCCTGTGGGAATCGTTCGGATGAGCGCGGGTCGCGGCGCATCGCCATGAATGTCGTCTGGTCGGTGCCGGGTGCCCGGCCAAGGCCGAGGTCGATGCGCCCGGGGTGCAAAGCAGCCAGCGTGCCGAACTGTTCGGCGACGACAAGAGGCGAGTGGTTGGGCAGCATCACGCCTCCGGCTCCGAGCCGGATGGTCGACGTGTGCGCCGCCACATGGGCGATCAAGACCGCCGGCGACGACGAGGCAATGAACTCGGAGTTGTGGTGCTCGGCGTACCAGACCCGTTCGTAGCCATGCTTTTCGGCACTTTGTGCAACCGCCACGCAGCCCGCCAAGGATTGGCCGATCGTTTCACCCTCGCCGATCGAGGCGAGGTCGAGAATCGACAACTTGGGGCGTGCCATGACCCAGAGGCTACGTGTTGCGCCCGCGTCGGTACGGGGTCATGATGGGGGAGTCGAACGTGTGGTGTTCGACCCGAAAACAAGGGGGTCGGCGATGACCGACGTGCTCGACAGCAAGCAAGCAGGCGAACGCAAGCCGTGGTTCCTGATGGGCAACTACGCGCCGGTTTCCAATGAGGTGACCGACTTCAACCTGAAGGTCACGGGGTCGATCCCGAAGAGTCTGTCGGGCATGTACCTGCGCAACGGTTCGAACCCGAAGACCGGCTACACCGACCATTGGTTCTTCGGCGACGGCATGATCCACGGTGTTCGCCTCGAGGGCGGCGAGGCAAAGTGGTATCGCAACCGTTACGTGCGCTCGACGAAGTACGAAAAGGGTCTCGAAGCCATGGACCCTGATTGCATGTTCGACCCGACGGCGAGCGCCGCCAACACCCATGTTCTTGGACATGCGGGTCGCATCTGGGCACTCGAAGAGGGTCACTTTCCCTGGGAGTTGTCGCCCGAGCTCGAAACGATGGGCTGCGACGACTTCGGCGGCAAGTTGACGACCGCGTTCACGGCGCACCCCAAGTTGTGTCCTGAAACCAACGAACTGCATTTCTTCGGTTACTCACCGATCGCGCCGTACGTCACCTATCACGTGCTCGATGCCAAGGGTCAGCTCGTTCACTCGACCCCCATCACCACGCCGAAGGGCACGATGATGCACGACTTCATGATCACGCGCGACCACGCGATCTTCATGGACCTGCCGGTGGTGTTCGACCTCGACAAGATCGCCCAAGGTCTGCCACCGATCGGCTGGGACGACACCTACGGCGCTCGCATCGGCATCATGCCCCGCATGGGAACCGACGCGGACATTCGTTGGTTCGACGTCGACCCGTGCTACGTGTTCCACCCGCTCAACTCGTACGTCGAGGGTGACGAAGTGATCTGCGACGTCGGCCGTCACGCCACTATGTGGAAGAACTCGATGGAAGACTTCGATCCCTCTTACATGTGGCGCTGGACCTTCAACCTGAAGACCGGCGCTGTTCGCGAACAGCAGTACGACGACTGGGCCCATGGCTTCCCGCGTGTCGACGACCGCGTCGTTGGCCTGAAGCACCGGTACGGCTGGGCATCGGGCGCGCGCGATGCGAAGGTCGGCGCGATGGACTCGGCCGGTGTCGTCGCCAAGTACGACATGAAGGACGGCTCGAAGACGGTTCATGACTTCGGCGCGTACGGACATCCCGGTGAATTTGTTTTCGTGCAGGATTCCGACAAGGCCGGCGAAGACGAGGGCTACGCGATGGGTTTCGTGTACTACAGCGACACCGAAACATCCGAGCTCGTCATTCTCGACGCTTCCGACATGACCAAGGCTCCCGTCGCGCGCGTCCACCTGCCACAACGTGTGCCCTTCGGGTTCCATGGCAGCTGGGTCGACGATTCCGTGGTCCCGCCGCGTTGAACCGCATCATCATCCGTCCCTGACCTTCAAGCGAGGCTTGACCCCCAATCGGGTTGAGTGTCGCGATCGGTCCCGCATGTCGGCGGTTGCGGTGTTATGGTCACGCGCACAATGACTCTTTACGCGGCCATTGTGAAGACGAGTCCCAGGGTCGCAGATGATGAACGCATCAGAGGGTGGGGCACCGTCGTGCGTGAACTTCCCGCCACGTTGTTCCTTCTGGCGGTCGTGGCAATTGGTCTGAGCTTTGCGGTTCGCGCCGGTCGAGCGGGCTGCGAGCCCGAGGCGCGAAGGGCGATTATTTGGCACGAAGCGGCGCTGCTGGTGCTGTGTGGGGCGTGTTGTTGCTTCTTGTGGGAGCAGCAACGGTCGCTCTTGGGCGCCGTCGCCGCTATTGGGGAAAGTCCTGACGGGTCCGCGGGAAACGAACCAGAAAGTGGAGCCGGAGAGTATCTAACAGTTTCGTGCTTTCACGCCAAGCCCCGGCGAGTTTCAGACGTCACTTGGAGTCGTCGGGCAGTACACGGTGGAAGCTGTGGAAACGTCGACGTGCCCGGATCCACGACGGATCTGGGCACGTCGCTTGGTCAGGATGCGTGAATGCAGACTGAGTGTCAGCGCTTGGAGCCATCGCTCTTCGGAATGCCGAGGTCGGTGCGGCCGAGCTCCACGCCGTCGGCGTCAAACGAAGATACCGATCCGGACAGGTTCTCCACCGTGCCGAACCACCAGATTGCAAAACGTCCGTTGTTGACGACTGCTGTCGCGGTCGGCTGTCCTGGGGTGCTGATCTTCACCGTCGCTGCGCCAGATGGTGCCACTCCGGCGAGCATGGCGATCGACTTGCCGTCTTTCCATTCCGTCGATGCTGCAGCAACGACGGCGGTGCCGGCGTCCGGAGTGGTGCTGCTCTCCTCGCCGATGATCGGACCGCGTTCGAAGCCATTACCGTCGCGGACGAGTAGGCAGGTGAAGGTGAGGCTGTCATCGGAGAACGTTGCGACACCGCCCGTGCCGCGCAGATCGAGTGCCACCAATGGCGGAAGCTTCGCCGAGAGTGCACCGCCATCCCGTTGCAGTTCGCTTCCGAGGTAGAGGTCGGCACCACAAGCTGCGCTGGCTGCAGCCTCGTCCGCCGTGGTTACCGCCGTGGGTGTAGGGCTCCAGGCCAGAGTCGGCGAGGAGGAACCGGGCCACGCGAACACAGTGACTGCGGCTACCGCAGCGGCAACGCCAGCGGCGCCTCTGAGTATGGGTGTGCGGGATCGCGCCGCGAACGTGCTCGTTGCTCGGTCGTAAGTTGCACTTTCGAGATCGGTCTGGAGACGGCGGATCATCGCCTGGTCGTCGAGTTCGAGGGTCATGATGGTGCTCCTTGGGTAGTTTCTGTGACGGACTCGTCAGCACGGCCCGTTGCCGTGGACACCTGATGGGGTGTTTCGTCCTGTGTCACGGGTTGGTTTGAGCAGATGGTCGCTCGGGTCGCAGGGAGGTTGGCACGCAGCGTCGCCAACGCTCGACGGAGGTGGGTTCCCACGGTGCCGACCTCAATGTGTAGGACATGTGCGGTTTGCTCGGCCGAGAGGTCGAGCAGCACGCGAAGCGCCACCACTTCTCGCTGCCTTTCAGGAAGCGCTCGTACGGCATCGAGCAGTTCGGTGTCGAACGGCACTGTGAAGGCTGAAGCAGCGTCACGTGCAAGACGGCGGCGGGGGGGGGG
>JBJTYJ010000141.1:0-18597 GCA_046082705.1 Actinomycetota bacterium
GTCTTGATCGCCATGGGAAAAACTGATGAAGACATGGTATCGGTTGACATAGTCGCTGATGACCTGCTTGAACTTTTCGATGCGGTGCTGCATCTCGTCGTTCTCGAGGCGCCGCTCGAGGTCGTCGATCGGCTGTTGGCCGTCGTTCGACTTGGCCTGCTCGATCTTGCTCATCATGTTGTCGAGGTCGAGGTTTCGCAGTGTGCGGTAGAGGTAGTAGGTGCCGCCGACCGGGCGACCGGGCTCCATTCCGGCGAACCGCTGCACGGCCTGCTTCGCGAGCGCACGCATCATTGCTTGGTCGCCGTCCATGAGAGCCCGCATCAGCAGGTTCATCAACTCTTCCTGGGTGAGCGAGTCCATCGCTCCGGCGCCACCCTTGCCTTCGCCCTGCTGCATTTGTTCTTGCATCTCGCGCCAGAAGTCGCCGGCGTCTTCGTCGTCTTTCAGGGCGTATTCGGGCCCGCGCAGGCTGAAGTAGACCTCGAAAACGGTTTCGAATGCGCGCCAGTGGGCGGCGTTCTTCACCAGCGTTGCGCCGAGGGCCCACTTGAAGGCCTCGCGGTCTTCGAGTGGGATCTGCTTGATCGCCTCCATGGCGTCGAGGTTCTCGGTCAAACTGACCGGCAACCCCGCGTTTCGCAGTTCGGCAACGAAGCCGGACATCAGGTCGAGCATCGTGCGCTTCCTGCTACTTGTCCGACGACAGTTCCTTCGCCGCCTTGGCGATGTCGGTCTGGTACTTGAGGAGGATGTGCAGGGTCTCCTTGGCCTGTTCGGCGTCGATGTGCTCGATACCGAGCAGCATGAGCGTGCGCGCCCAGTCGATGGTCTCGCTGACCGACGGTGCCTTCTTCAGGTCGAGCTGACGAATGCTGCGCACGATGCGGGCGATCTGGTCGGCCAGGTGGTCGGTGATGCCTTCGACCTTGGCGAGAACGATTTCCTTCTCGCGGTCCATGTCGGGGTAGTCGACGTGCAGGTAGAGACAACGGCGCTTCAAGGCCTCGGACAGTTCGCGGGTGTTGTTCGAGGTGAGGAACACCAGCGGAATCTGCCTTGCGGTAATCGTGCCGAGCTCGGGAATCGACACCTGGTACTCGCTCAGAATCTCGAGCAGCAGTGCTTCTGTTTCGACTTCCACACGGTCGACTTCGTCGATCAGCAGGACCACCGGGTCGTCGGCGCGAATGGCCTCGAGAAGAGGGCGCGTCAACAGGAACTCTTCGCTGAAGATGTCGTCGTGCACTTCGGACCAGGAGTCACTGTTCTTGTCGGCCTGAATGCGCAGGAGCTGCTTCTTGTAGTTCCACTCGTAGAGGGCTTTGGACTCGTCGAGACCCTCGTAACACTGCAAACGAATGAGCCGGGCGCCGATGAGGTCGGCAATGCTCTTTGCCAGCTGCGTCTTGCCGGTTCCGGCCGGACCCTCGACGAGAACGGGCTTGCCCAGACGGTCGGCGAGGAAAGCGACGCTTGCAATGCCGTCGTCGGCGAGATAGTTGACCTTTTTCAGGCCATCACGCACAACCTGCACTGAATCGAAGCGGTTTCCCATGCCTGCATCCTACCGTTCGGTACGCTTGAGTCACCAATGGATGCGTCGCGCGACCTGCTGCGAACCAACGTTGCCGTCGCGGCAGGAACCGCGGTGTCACGCGTCACGGGTCTCGCCCGAATCGTTGTCTTTGGCATCGTCATCGGCCAGACCGCAGTGGCCGATGCCTACGACGGTGCGAACAATTCACCGAACTCCATTTACGAACTTCTCATCGGAGGCGTTTTTTCGGCGGCACTGGTCCCGGTGTTCACCCGGCTCTTTCATGAAGATGACGACGAGGCCGAACGGGCTGTCGTCTCGACTGCAATCATCTCCCTTGCCGCCCTCACCGCGGTTGCCGTTGCGTGCGCTCCGCTGATCTTCAGGCTGTTTTCGCTGAACCCCGCCACCGGCATCGACGTGGCCGCCTACCGCAACGTGGGCACGATGCTTGCGCGGGTCTTCCTGTTGCAGATCTTCTTCTACGGTCTCACGGCACTCGCGACCGCCGCACTGAACGCACGCCGCAGGTTCATCGCGGCCGCGTGGGCTCCCGTCGCGGCAAACGTCGTCATCGTTGGGCTGATCGCCCTTATCCCGCTGTCGATCGACGGCCGCCCCGGTCTCGACACCATCGCCGACAACACCACCGTACGTTGGCTCCTCGGCAGCGGCGCAACGATCGGCATCGCCACGACCTCGATCATCGTTCTTCTCGTTGCACGGTCGTTGGGCCTGTCGTTCGGATTGAGACCCGACTTCCGGCACCCGGCGGTTCGACGCCTCGCGCGCCTGTCCCTGTGGACCTTCGGCTACGTAATGACAAACCAAATCGCTCTGGTGATCGTGCGCAACCTGGCGGAACCCGGAAGTGGCGGACCCGATGCGTACACGAAGGCCTTTACGTTCTTCCAGTTACCGCACGCCCTGCTTGCCGCCTCGATTACGACGACCTTCGCGCCCGATCTCGCGCGCGCCGCTGCGTCAGCCGACCGCGACGCATTCGTCGGTCGCCTGTCCCTCGGCGTTCGCCTGATCACCCTTCTCACGCTCCCCTTCGCAGCCCTGTTCTTCGTCACTTCGCGACCGATGATCGGCGCCCTGCTGCAACACGGGAATTTCACCGCAGAAGCCGCACACAACACCGCACGCGCGCTGATGGGATTCTCCGTCGGGCTCGTGGGCTTTTCGGTGTATCTGTTCGTGCTCCGCGGGTTCTACGCCCACGAGGACACACGCACTCCGTTCGTCATCAACTGTTTCGAAAATGCCCTCAACGTGGTGCTCGCCGTCATCCTCGTCGACCGACACGGCGTGCTCGGACTCGGCCTCGCGTTCGGCATCGCCTACATCGTCAGCGCAATCGTCGCATTGATCATCTTCGAACGCCGACATCCGGAGTTCGCGTCGATCGCCTTGCTGCGGTCGTTGTCGCCGATGCTCGCAGCGACGGCCCCCGCGGCCCTCTCGGCATGGGCGATCGGTCGCGCGCTCGATGACACCGCCGGCGTCGGAGCCGTCATCCGAACGGCAGCGTCGTACGCAGTCGGCGTGGTCGTATACGTGGGTTTCCTGCGGCTGCTGCGAGTGCGCGAGACCACCGCGTTGGTCGAACGGTTCCGCAGCCTCAGCGCAGGGCGCTGAGAACAACCATCTCGTCACGATGCACGACGAGTGTCGACACTCCTTCGGCAAGATCGGACGCGCGCTTTCCGCGGAGACCGGCAATCTCGGCATGCGACATTGCGGTTGCCCCTCGTGCCACCAAACCGCCCGATTCGTCGACCACGTCGACCACGTCACCAACCACGAAGTCACCCTCGACCGCCGTCACTCCCGGGGACAAAAGTGACGTCCCGCGCGATTCGATGGCAGTCACTGCCCCGGCGTCGATGACGACGCGGCCCTCGGGCTGCGCCGCAAAGGCGATCCACAGCCGTCGGGCCGACAGCTGACGATCACGACCGAGGAACGTGGTACCAACCGTCGTTGCAGGGTCGACTGCATCGACCAGAACGTTGTCGCGCGACGCACGGGCGATCACGGTTCGCACACCGGACCACGATGCGATGCGTGCCGCGGAAAGCTTTGAAGCCATTCCACCGCTGCCACGAGCGGTGCCCGCACTGCCGGCGGCAACGCTGAGCAGGTCGTCGTCGGTCGACACCTCGTCGATGAGCAACGCATCGTCATTGGATCGGGGATCCTTTGTGTAGAGCCCCTCTTGGTCGGTCAGCAACACCAGAACGTCGGCAGCGACACTGTGCGCCACCAACGCTGCAATTCGGTCGTTGTCGCCGAAACGAATTTCGTCGTTCGCAATCGCATCGTTTTCGTTGATGACGGGAAGAACGCCAAGTTCGAGCAGACGCAACATGGTCTGACGCGCGTGCAGGTATTGCTGGCGGTCACCGAAATCGTGCGGCACGAGCAGCACCTGGCCGGTCACCACACCATGGGGTGCGAAGACCGTGTTGTAGCGCTCCATCAGCCGGCTCTGGCCAATCGCTGCGAGAGCTTGCAATGTACCGACGTCGTCGGGACGCTGCGCCATGCCGAGAGCCGCAACACCGGCCGACACTGCACCGCTGGTGACGAGCAGCACCTCGTGGCCGTCGCCCCGCAGTCGCGCAATCTGCGCCGCGAGAAAAGTGAACATGTCGGCGTTCAGCACACCGTTTGCGTGGGTGACCGAGCTGGTTCCGACCTTGACGACGACTCGCATCAGATCTCCGCCGTGTATTCGAACGAGAAGTCGCCGATGTGGACGACATCGCCGTCCTGTGCGCCGGCACGGGACAACAAACGACCGACGCCCATCTTCTTCAAACGCTCGTCGATGTAATTCAAGGCCTCAGCGGATGTGATGTCGTTGAGCGCGACCGACCGCACCGCGTTGCGGCCGATGATTCGGAACTCGTTCTCTCCGACATGCTCGACATAGGTGCCCTCGGGCTCGGGACGCAGGATGACGGTCGCCTCGCGTGGCGGGATCGCCTCGCGGGCCTGCGACACCAACTGGGCGAGTTTGCCCACGACGGCCCGCACGCCCTGACGCGTGACGGCCGACATGGTGAGACCCGACCATTCGGTAAGGACCGCCGGGTCGGCCACATCGACTTTGCTGCCGACCACGATACGCGGACGAGCGACGAGGGCCGGGTCGTACGCCTCGAGCTCGCGCAGAAGAATCCGTTCCTGTTCGTCGGGTGCCATGCCATCCATCGGAGCGAGGTCGACGAGGACGCACAGCGCGCGGGCCCGCTCGATGTGACGCAGGAACTGATGGCCGAGACCACGACCCTCGCTTGCTCCTTCGATGATTCCCGGAATGTCGGCGACGACGAATTCGGTCGACTCGTCGACGCGCACGACACCGAGGTGCGGTTCAAGTGTCGTGAAGGGATAGTTGGCGATCTTCGGCTTGGCCGCCGAAATGGAACTGATGAACGTGCTCTTCCCCGCATTGGGAAACCCGACGAGGGCGACGTCGGCCATCAGCTTCAGTTCCAGTTTCAACCAGCGCTCGGCGCCGTACTCACCTTGTTCGGCGAACTTCGGTGCGCGTCGACGGTTCGAAAGGAACCGCGCATTGCCGCGCCCACCTCGACCGCCCTCGACCGCCTTCCAACGATCGCCGTGCGCGACCAGATCGGCGAGCACCTCGTCGGTGTACATGTCGCGCACGACGGTTCCTTCGGGAACCCTGATTTCCAGGTCGCGGCCCGACCTGCCGTGGAGGTCTTTGCCCATGCCGTTCACTCCGTCATCGGCGCGGCGGTGTGGGTGGTCGCGGAAAGCCAGCAGCGAAGCCACGTTGTGGTCGGCGACGAGCCAGATGTCGCCCCCGTTTCCGCCGTCGCCGCCGTTGGGTCCACCGAAAGCGACCGGGCCCTCGCGACGAAAACTCACGCATCCGGCTCCGCCATCGCCGGCGCGCACGTTCAATTGGCACTCGTCGACGAAGGCACTCATGGTGGGAATCAGGCTAATGGCGCACACCTGTCACCTATCGTCTCTTTTGTGAGCGGTTCGTCATCCCCTTCCGACTCCACAAGCCGTGCCGACGTGTGGGCCTCCACCATGGCCGGCCATGCGCTTTCCCATTCGCCGACGAGTGTTCGCTTCGCACATTCCGACTCGCACGCGTCCACCGGCGCGCAACGGCTGCTATCGCGTGACGAACGCGAAGACCACGAGAACAATCTCCTCGCCCCGAACGCCACACGTTCAATCGGAGCGGGCTCCCGCACCCGACCCGAAGAACCCGACACATTCCGCACCTGTTTCGAACGCGACCGCGATCGCATTCTCCATGCGGCTGCCTTCCGTCGACTCGCCGGCAAAACACAGGTTTTCGTCTTCCCCGACGACCACCAGCGCACGCGCCTGACTCACGCCCTCGAAGTGGCACAGGTCGCGACGGCCATTTCACGGGCGCTCGGCCTCAACGTCGCCCTCACCGAGGCCATCGCACTCGGCCACGATTGCGGACATGGGCCGGGCGGTCATGCCAGCGAAGACGCACTCAGTCCGTTCGTCGACGGCGGTTACGACCACGCGCTGTGGGGCGCCGACGTCACGCTCGCGCCGTTGAATCTGTGTCGCGAAACGCTCGACGGCATTCGCAACCATTCGTGGTCGCGACCGGCGCCGATGACACCCGAGGGCGAGGTCGTCTCGTGGGCCGATCGCATTGCCTACGTGTGTCACGACTTCGAAGACGCCGCCGATGCACGCGTCGTGTCACCCAATGACCTGCCCGCGATCGTGCGCGAACGCTGTGGCACGTCGCGAGCGAAGCAAATTTCTTCCTTCATCGTCGGCATGCTCGACGCCACGCAGAGCACCGGACGTATCGCGATGACAACCGACATGGCCGAGGCACTCGGCGCCTTCCGGCAGTTCAACTACGAAGCCGTGTATCTACGACCCGAATCACAGGCCCAGGCAGCATCGGTCATTCGCGTCCTCCAGGCCCTGGTCGAGCATTACGCGGCACATCCGGCGACGTGTCCCGCCACGCGTCAACTCGACGCAACTGCGAAGTCGACGGAAATGATGAAAACGATCGTTGAATACGTGGGCGGCATGACCGACCGTTACGCGTTCCGACAAGCGATCAGCTTGTTGAACTGGAGTGAATCCGACCTGCCGGTCGGCATTGACTTCCGCTGACGCGGGTCAGTTGCTGGAGGGCAGAACGTCGACGACCTTGCGGCCACGGCGCTCGCCGAACTTCACGCTGCCACCGACGAGGGCGAACAGGGTGTCGTCCTTGCCGATGCCCACGTTCTTGCCGGGGTGAACGCGCGTGCCGCGCTGGC
The DNA here is from genome assembly GCA_046082705.1 of Actinomycetota bacterium. Classification (GTDB taxonomy): domain Bacteria; phylum Actinomycetota; class Acidimicrobiia; order Acidimicrobiales; family Ilumatobacteraceae; genus F1-20-MAGs119. Next base: position 6,868 of record JBJTYJ010000141.1, read on the forward strand.
GAACGAGAATCGCGCCGGCGCTGATCTGCGTGCCGTCGAAAGCCTTGACCCCTAGACGCTGTGCGTTTGAATCGCGGCCGTTACGTGTGGAGCCGCCACCTTTGGTCTTTGACATGGCTCAGCCTTTCGCGATGGAAGTGATTTCGACGACGGAGTACTGCTGACGGTGACCGTAGCGACGACGCTGGTTGGTGCGGCGCTTGTAGGTGAAGCCGTCGATCTTTGGCCCCTTGGCCGTGGCGATGACGCGGCCGGTGACCGACGCGTTCTTCAACTGGTCGGGTGTGGAGAGCACGGTGCCGCCGTCGACGACGAGAACCGGAGTGAACTTCACTTCGGTGCCATTGTCGACGCCGAGAAGTTCGACCTTGACGGTCTCGCCTTGGGCGACTTTTTCCTGCTTACCACCGGAGGCGATGACTGCGTACATAGCGGTTTCCGAGCCTACAAGGGCAGCCATGAGTCCCCAACCCCTATCCGATGAGGGAATGGTCGATCTTGATGCCGCGGCCCTCGCAGTCGGGGCACTGGCCTGCGAAGCTGGTGAGAAGCCCTTCTCCGATGCGCTTGCGCGTCATCTCGACAAGGCCGAGGTCGGACACCTCGAGCACCTGGGTGCGCGTCTTGTCACGGGCGAGGGCGGCACGGAAGGCATCGACCACCTTGCGGCGGTTTTCTTTCACTTCCATGTCGATGAAGTCGATCACGATGATGCCGCCGATGTCGCGAAGGCGCAGTTGCAACGCAATTTCTTCCGCGGCTTCGAGGTTGTTGTGGAACACCGTTTCCTCGAGGTTCGACTTGCCGACGTTCTTGCCGGTGTTGACATCGATGACGGTCAGCGCCTCGGTGTGTTCGATGATGAGCGACCCACCCGACGGCAGCCACACCTTGCGGTCGAGCGCCTTGTGGATCTGTTCGTGCACGTGATAATGCTCGAAAATCGGAAGGCCGGACGACGCGTCACCATCTTCTTCGCTTGAGTCACCAGATGGCGCATCTGACGCGTACAACTCGACGCGATCGGCGAGTTCGGGGTTGAAGTCGCTGATGTAACCCTTCAGATCTTCGTACAACTGCGGATCATCGATGACCACTCCGCGGTACTCGGCGTTGAACTCTTCGCGGATGACGCGCACGGCGAGACTGGGCTCGCGGTACAGCAACTTCGGTCCGTTCGCCTTCTTGGCCGCCTCTTCGATGCGCGCCCACTCGTCGAGCAGTCGCGCCATGTCGGCGCGCAGTTCGTGCTCGGTGGCATGTTCGGCCGCGGTACGCACGATGAGACCGTGTTCCGCCGGCTTCACGCGATCGAGGACCGCGCGAAGACGACGACGTTCATCGTCGGGCAAACGCTTCGAGATGCCGTATGTCTTCGAATTTGGAATGAGAACGACGAATCGACCGGGCAGCGACACTTCCTGCGTGAGTCGCGCACCCTTTGCCCCGATCGGGTTCTTCGTGACCTGACAAAGAATCAGCTGCCGCGCCTTCAGGATGTCTTCGATGCGGCGGTCGGTCGACTTCTCGACGATGTCCTCGGCGTCGTACTGCACGTCGCCGCGGTACAACACTGCATTCTTCGGCGTGGCGATGTCGACGAAAGCGGCCTCCATGCCCGGCAACACGTTCTGCACGCGGCCGAGATAGATGTTTCCGTGGATTTGGGAAACGTCGTCAGCCGGACGGCTGACGTAGTGCTCGATCAACTTGCGACCCTCGAGAACGGCCACCTGAGTGAGGCCCTCGCGGACCTGGACGCACATGAGGTAACGACCAACGGGCCGTCCGTCACGGGTGCGACCGCGACGTCGCTCGACGATCTCGGCTTCGACCGCGGCCTGGCTTTGGCGCTGGCGGCCGCCCTGGCCACCCTGCTGACCCGAGCCACTGCGACTGCGGCCGCGGCCTCCACGGCGACGCTTGCCGTTTCCCTGCTTAGGAGCCCCGGGCGTGCTTTGCGCCGCGGGTTGACGTGCAGGGGCCGGACGGGTGTCGCCGATCTGGGGACGACGCGGCGGCTCACCACTGGCCGACACAGCGGCTGGCGTGCCAGAGGCCGGAACGTCGGCAACGGGACGGGCGTTCTGGCCTGACTTGTTGCGGTTGCGCCCACCGCGCGAGCCACGGCGCCGTTTCTTGTTCGGCCCGGGGCTGGCGGACTGATTCGCGCCCTCGGAAGGTTGGTTCATGATGTCTCGATCCTGTGCGGCCACCAGCCGCTTCGAAAATCAGGCTATCGGCTCATCCCCGCGGAAACCGTGACCCCCGACAGTCCATGGCTCAGCGCAGACGACGCATGTGGACGCTTTGGACCAGACCCACGATGGCGGCAAAGGCAACCATGTGCGAGCCCCCGTAGGAGACGAAGGGCAAGGGCAGGCCCGATACCGGCATGATGCCAAGGGTCATGCCGATGTTCTGGAAGGTCTGCCAGAGGATCATGGAAAACGCACCGAGGGCGATGAACTGGCCGAGCCGGGTGCGCGACAGGCGACCAACCCGCCAGATTCGCCACAACAACAACGTAAAGAGTGACAGCGTGATTGCCGCCCCGATGAGGCCGAACTGCTCGGCGATGGCAGAGAAGATGAAGTCTGTCGACTGCACCGGGATGAACGCCCCGTTGGTGAGCGGGCCCTGCAGGAAGCCCTTGCCGGTGAAGCCCCCGGTCGCAACGGCGCGCTTGGCGAAGCGCACCTGCAGCACGACGTCCTTCAGCGCCGACTCCGTCGAATTCTGATTGAGGAAGGCCTCGATGCGACGGAACTGGTAACTGCGAATGACACCGCTCCACACCGCAACCGTCGCCGACAGGATCGCAAGAGACGTGATGGAAACGATGTACCGCACCTTGCTGCCCGCGACGAACAGAAGACCCATCGTGCAGGCGAGCAATACCGTCGCCGAGCCGAGGTCGGGCTGCAACAAGATGAGCCCCACCGACGCACCCACGATGACGAGTGTGATGACGAACCGGTGGTACGGCAACTGCTCGTTCTCTTCTTCCGATAGATAGCCCGCGAGCAGCAACAACAAGGCGAATTTCGTGAACTCGGCCGGCTGCAGTGACACGATGCCAAGATCGAACGACAGACGTGCGCCACCACGCACCGCGCCCGCAACGAGAACGAGCATCAAGGCCACGAGCGAGGCGCCGTAGAAGAACTCCGCCCTCCCCCGCAGCCACTCGTAGTCGAGGGCCATCACGATCGCCATCACCAACGCGGCCGCGATGATGTAGATGATCTGTCGCTGCAAGAGGTAGTACGGGTCGACACCACGGGCAAGCAGGCGCGGTCGCGTCGTTGAATACACCGCAAACGCGCCGATCGTCGACAGGGCAGACACGGCGAACACAAGCAACCAATCGATGTTTCGACTGGGGTCGGCCATGCTTCGCCCAATGCTTCCCATTCCCGACATCGACGGTCGGCGACGCACCGCCTCGAGCACCGCCATCAGTCGCGCACTCCTCCGCCGTAACCCGACAGACACAACGGACTGACAAGCCGCTGCGAACGCGCCACCGCAGTGCTGTTGATGTCGAGCGGGTTGCTGGGAATCACTTCCTGCGGATCGACGACGCCGGCGAGTGCGGAGAACACACACTTGACGACTGGCGCTGCACCCTGTGACCCGTATCCCGACTTTTCGAGATAGGCGACCGCGGTGAAGGGCCGCGTGGGGTCGAGGCTGAAAGCAGCGAATGCGGATGAGTCGTTCCACGGAAGGTTCTTGAAGCCCTGTGCGGTGCCCGTCTTGCCGGCGATCGGCAACAACTTCTTCGGGTAGTTCTTGAAGAGAAACTCTCCGGTGGCCTTGTGGTAGAAGTCCCAGTCGATTCCGGGTCCGTTCACGACACGCGTGAGACCACGCACGATCGGGTCGTGCACTTCGGGCGGCATCTCGACGGTGCGAATCACCTCGCCACGGGTGCGATCCTCGACGACGATTGCCTTCGAAAGATCGGCAAAACCCGCATCACCATCGGGCGTTCCGGATTCGAGGATGCGATTCGTGACGTGGGGCGTGACGACACGCCCGTTGTTCGCCAACACCGAATACGAGACACCCAGTTGCAACGGCGTGGCGGCGAGCAAACCCTGACCGATCGCGAACTGAATGTTGTCTCCCACGTAGTACGCGCGACCCTCTTCCTTGGGAATCGCACCGGCGTCGGCAAGCGACTTCTTCAGTTCCTTGCTTGGTAGCGCCCCGCCGTACTCGAACGGAAGGTCGATACCCGTTGGTGCACCGAAACCGAAGTTGCGAACTTCTTCCTCGAGAATCGGGCGGTAACCGCGCTGAGTGAGAATCTGCTCACCGATTTTGTAGAAGAACGTGTCCGATGAAACGGCGAGCGCGTCTTCCACCGTCACCGGGCCGTAACGGCACGGGGTGTTCGTCGCGGAACAGAACGCGTTCTTGAACACGCACTTCACGCCTTCTTGACACCGACCGTTCGGAATCGACTCCAGCTTGTACGTGCCCTCGTCGCGGTATTTGAACTTCAGTGGCTCCGCAATCTGCCCGGAATCGAGCGCGGCGAACGCGGTGAAAGGCTTGAACGTGGAACCGAGGTTGTAGCGACCGCTCACCGCGCGGTTCACGATGATCGCCTGGTCGGGGTCCTTCGTCTCGGGGAATAGTTGTTTGAACTTCGATGACGAGATACCCGCGTTGAACCACCGGTTGTCGAAGTTCGGATAACTCGTCATCGCAACGATTTCACCCGTGTCGTAGTTCATCAACAGGGCGGATCCGGCGGGGGCCTTGTAGAAGTTGACCTCGGCGTACTGCGGATCGGGGTCGCCGTTCTCCAACTTCACCGTTCCTGCATCGACCTGGCGGCGCAGGCTCAACATGGTCTCGAGGGCTTGCTCGATGAACTGCTGGTAGTCGAGGTCGATCGACAATTGCACGTCGTTGCCGGGAATCGGCTCCACGCGTTCGATTTCACGAATGATCTGACCGAGGGCATTCACCTCGTAACGCACGTAACCGGGCTTGCCCCGCAACTCGCTTTCGTACGTCTGTTCGACCCCGTACTGGCCCACGCGCTCGTTCGGCGAGTACCTGAGCGACTTGTAGTACGGCAATTGACGCTCGAGGATCGCACCCATGAACCCGACGACATGCGACCCGATGGGTGCATACGGGTACTCACGCCTCCAGCCCTCTTCCACGTCGACGCCCGGGTAGTCCTCGGAGCGCTCACGGAGGAACAGCGCCGTCTGCTCGGAAACTCCCTCGCGCAGAGGAACGGGTTGGAGTGGGTCGTACAACTTGCTTTGGTAGCGCCGTTCGAGTTCGGTCACGGGAGTCTGCAGTGCGCCGGAGAGGCGGAGGAACAACTCGGCCCGCTCGGCGGGCTTGCGCACGACCGCGCGGTCGATGGTGGCGATGAGCACGCGCTCGTTGTCGGCCAATACACGCCCGTCGACGTCGAAGATACGGCCGCGCTCGGGCAACAGCGACACGGTACGAGTCCGCACTTCTGCAACGCGCGTCTCCAGACCCTCGGCATCGACGACCTGAAGGAACCACGTACGGGTGCACACAAGTCCGAGCAGGACGAGAGCGAGACCGCCCAGTACGCCCAGTCGCTTCCCCGAGATCGTGGCCGGCATTCCCCTATTCTGCCCAGATGGCCTGGCGAACCGGCTTCACCAGTGCCCACTTGGCGATGCGCGCAGCAGGAACTGCAAGCAAAGCGTTGAAAGCAGCACACGTGAGAGCCGCCGTCACGATCCGCGAGCCAAGCAAACCATCGACGCCGACGACGAGACTCGCTGCTGGGTACAACAAAACCGCGGTGGACGTCGACAAGGCGACGGCAATGATCTTCACCCACCAACGCGCTTCGTGAACGAAAGCATTGACACCTCCGGCCATGTATCCGGCAAAGCCGAACACCACCGCCGACAAACCCATTGGTGCGGTGAGAACCATGTCATACATGAGTCCGAAGATGAAGCCCGTCACTGCGCCTGCTTCGCTTCCCGCGGCGACACCACTTGCGCACGAAAACAGCAACATGACCTGAAGCACCACACCCAACGGCCGCAACGTGTTGAAAAGAGTCGTCTGGAAGCTCAACACCACCAGACCGAGAAGAAACGTGCGCGTGGCCGGCGACTCGATGATCGCGAAGAAACGTTTCATCGCGGAATCTCCGTCGCCGGCTGATACAGCAGCACGCGCACGAAGTTCAGACTCTCAAGATTCGCCGCGAGATCTACCTCGAGCAACGGTCCCGCCGTGCCCTTCCGGTTCACAACACGTGCAACCGTGCCGACCACGAGGTCGGGTGGCGCGAGACTTTGCGAACCACCCGCCGTCACCACGGGAACACCTCCACACAGGGCACCCAATCGCTCGGAGGCCTGCACGAATCGAATGATCGGAGTACGGCCGATACCCCTGCCTTCGAGTGCGCCCGTTTCGCGGGGAACGAGGCCACCCGTGTCCGGAATTGTGATCTGCGAGCCCGCGCCACCGGGACGCGGCGGCAGTGTCGTCGAGAACGGCGTGAAGCCCTTGATCGTCGTCGTCGTCGGCTTGGGCAGTGTGGTCGTGGTGGTGCTGGTGGTCGTTGTCGTGCTCGTCGTCGTGGTGGTCGTCGGTGGCACGGTCGAAGTGGTGGCCGTTGTCTCACCGGGCAGGGTCGTCGTCGTGCCACCGTCGATGCCCGTCGGTGGGACTGCGGCCGCCGACGTGGTTGTTTCGGCAACGGTGGTCGTCGCCTCCGGAACCGTCGTTGTGGGGGCCGTGGTGGCTGGTGTCGTGCAGTTGCCAACCTTGACAGCAATCGCGTACTCGGGGTCGGTTGCCAGCATCACGACCGATCGTTCGAGTGTCGCGTCCGTGATTTTGCCGACGAGGCCCGCACCGTTGGTGACCGTCATCCCCACGCGAATTCCACTCGACTTGCCACGGTTCAATTCGAACGTCTGGGAGAAGTTCGACGGAGACTGCCCGACAATTTGCGCGGTCACGCTGTCGATGCCGGCGAGAGTCGGCAAACCGTTCAATGCAAGAAGTTCCTGCGCTTCGCGCACACTCGCCGCCGCCGCGATGGCCGTACCCTCTTGCTTCACGAGCAGGTCTTTCAGCGCGAGGTTCTCTTTGCGCAGCTCGCCGTAGTCGAGCACGCCGCGCCACGCATTGGACACCGGTTTGGTGACGACGTTGGTGAGTCGCTCGACGGGACGGAAGATCGTGCCGAACGTGTCACGAACCCCCGCGACGAACCCGCTGTCACGCAGGTCGAGCGTCACGAGCAGAATCGACGTGAGCAACAGCACGACGATCATGCGCCGACGTGTGAAGGACTGCACGAAGAGGAACTACCCCTCAGTCGATTCCCGTTTGGGTGAGCAGACCGCGCATCGCTTCGATGTTTTCGAGCGCCTGGCCCGAACCCAGCACCACGGCATACAGCGGGTCGGGCGCCACGACGGCACGCATACCTGTTTCGTGCGTGACGCGCTGGGTGAGGCCCGCAAGCAACGCGCCGCCGCCCGACAACACGATGCCGTTTTCCATGATGTCGGCCGCAAGTTCCGGCGGTGTGCGGTCGAGCGTCGTCTTGATGGCATCGACGATGGCCGTGATGGGTTCGGCGATCGCCTCTCGCACGTGTTCCGTCGTCAGTTCGATGCGACGCGGAAGGCCCGACAGCGAGTCGCGGCCACCGATGTCGGCGGTGAATTCTTCTTCGAGCTTCCAGGCGGAACCCATCTGGATCTTGACTTCCTCGCAGGTGTTCTCACCGATGTCGAGGCCGAATTCCTTTTTCACATAGTCGCCGATCGCCTCGGTAATTTCGTCGCCGGCGACGCGCACCGACTGGGCCACCACGATTCCACCGAGCGAGATGACGGCCACTTCGGTTGTGCCACCGCCGATGTCGACGATCATGTTGCCCGCGGGTTCATGCACGGCGATACCGGCTCCGATGGCGGCCGCCATCGGCTCTTCGATGATGTGAACGGGCTTGCGCGCGCCGGCATACTCCGCGGCATCCTGCACCGCGCGTTGCTCGACGCCGGTGATCCCTGACGGAACGCAAATCACCATACGGGGCTTGCTCCATCTGCTGGCATTGACCTGCTGGATGAAGTACCGCAGCATTTTTTCGCACACTTCGAAGTCGGCGATGACGCCGTCTTTCAGCGGTCGAATGGATGTGATGTGCGACGGCGTACGACCGAGCATGCGCTTGGCTTCCCAACCGACCGCCACCGGTTTGCCGTCGCGCATGTCGACGGCGACGATCGACGGCTCGTTGAGCACGACTCCCTGCCCCCGTACGTACACGAGGGTGTTTGCGGTGCCGAGATCGATCGCGATGTCGCGGCCGAGGCCAAGTGGGTTTCCGCCAGCCAACTTGCGACCTCCTTCGTTCCGGCTTCGTCGGGTGTGACGTTACAGAGACGGGAAGAAGATTTTGATCTCTCGTGCTGCCGACTCTGCCGAGTCACTACCGTGCACGAGGTTCTCGGTGAAAATCGTTCCGAGGTCGCCACGGATGGTGCCCGGCGCTGCGGTGCGGGGGTTGGTGACACCCATCATGTTGCGCACGATCTCCCAGGTGTCCTCGGGGCCTTCGACAACCAGCGCCACGACGGGGTTGCGCGACATGAAGGCAACGAGGTCGTTGTAGAAGCCCTTGCCCTGGTGCTCTTCGTAGTGGCGACCAAGAATCGCGTTGTCGAGCTTGCGCAGTTCCATCGCGACGATCTTGAGACCTTTGGCCTCGAAACGCGACAGGATGTTTCCGACGAGTGCGCGTTCGACTGCATCGGGCTTCAACAAGACGAGGGTTCTGTTCGACATTCCGAGAAGCCTACGGCAAGACGCGGGAAAGATGACCCCTTGCCTCGCCCACCACGTAAAGCGAGCCGGTGACGAGAACTGCATCATCGGCGTTCGCGTCGGTGAGCGCGCGGTCGATGGCCGATCCGACGGACTCACGCACGACGACGTCGTCGCAGCCCAACGCGCGAGCCACTTCTGCGAGGTCGACTGCGGGCAGGCCGCGCGGACTCGGTGCCGTGCAGCAGATGACCTGGTCGAATTCGTCCGCACGCAACGCCGACAACAGCGCAAGCGGATCTCGGCTGCGCAACGTGCCCACCACGAGCCGACGCGAACCGACGGGATCAAAATCGGTGAAGAAAACTTCCGCGCAGACATCGGCGCCCGCAGGATTGTGCGCTCCATCGATGATGACGAGCGGCTGATAGTGCACCACTTCGAAGCGTCCCGGCATTGCCACCGAGTTCAATCCCTCTTCGAGCACGCCTCGGTCGATTGCATGACCAAAGAATGCCTCGACTGCCGCGATGGCGGCACTTGCGTTGTCGCCCTGATGCCGACCGTGAAGCGGAACGAAGACGTCGGCGTACCTATCGTGCGTTGTGCGCACCTCGATCATTCGACCACCGAGCGCAAGGTGGTTGTCGACACACTCGAAGTGCTCTCCACGCCGCACGGCCCCGGGCGCGGAGGTGGTGAAAAAGTCGGCGAGCTCGGGCGTCACGTCGCCGATCACAACTGCAGATGTTTCCTTCACGATGCCGACTTTCTCGCGCGCGATGTCGAGAACGGTCGGTCCCGCGTATTCGGTGTGGTCGAGTGCAATGTTCGTGATCACCGCGACGTCGGACTCCACGACGTTCGTTGCGTCCCAGCGTCCGAGCATGCCGACCTCGATCACCGCCACGTCGACGGGCGCATCGGAAAAGCAGCGGAAAGCAGCAGCCGTCAGGATCTCGAAGAACGATGGCCTCACCCCCGCCAGAACCTGGGCATCCGCAACGGCTGCGATGTTTTCCGAGAAGGTTTCGTCGTCGATCGGAGCACCGTCGATGAGGATCCGCTCGTTGATCCGCTGCAGGTGCGGGCTGGCGTACGTGCCGACCCGCAGACCATGTGCCATCAGCAGCTTCGTGATGATTTGCGAGGTCGAGCCCTTGCCGTTGGTGCCGGTCACGTGGACCACCCGGTAGTCGCGCTGAGGATCCCCCATCACCGCAGTCAGAGCCGTGATGTTCCGGAGGGAGGGTTCCGCAACGCGACCCGTGCGCTCGAAACTCGCGTGCTCGTCGAGAAACGCCAATGCCTCGGCGTAGTTCACTGGACCGACCCGCTGTTACGAGGCTGCGCGCCGCTGGCGCGGAGCACGCGAGGTACCGCGCATGACGACAAGCGGTGCAGCCTTTTCCTTGACCGCCTGCTCGGTGACGACGACCTTGGCGACGTCGCCCTTGCCCGGGATGTCGAACATCGTGTTCAGCAACACCTCTTCGAGGATGGCCCGCAGACCGCGCGCGCCGGTGCCGCGCTCGAGCGCAAGATCGGCAATCGCGCCGAGAGCGGCGGCATCGACTTCAAGCTCGACGTCTTCGAACTCGAAGAACTTGGCGTACTGCTTGATGAGAGCGTTCTTCGGTTCGGTGAGGATGCTCATCAATGCCTCTCGGTCGAGGCTGTGTACCGCACCAACCATCGGCAGACGTCCGACGAATTCGGGGATCATGCCGAACTTCAGCAGGTCTTCGGGCAACACCTGCGCGAACAACTTGCCCGGGTCTTTTTCGGCCTTCGAGCGCACCGTCGCATGAAAGCCCACGCCCTTGTGGCCGATGCGCGACTCGATGATGGAGTCGAGGCCTGCGAACGCACCGCCGCAGATGAACAACACGTTGGTGGTGTCGATCTGAATGAACTCTTGGTGCGGATGCTTGCGTCCACCCTGTGGCGGCACGGAGGCGACGGTTCCCTCGAGAATCTTCAACAGAGCCTGCTGGACACCTTCGCCCGAGACATCGCGGGTGATCGACGGGTTTTCGCTCTTCCGGGCGACCTTGTCGATTTCGTCGATGTAGATGATGCCCGTCTCGGCCTTCTTCACGTCGAAGTCGGCGGCCTGGAGCAACTTGAGGAGAATGTTCTCGACGTCCTCGCCCACGTAGCCGGCTTCGGTGAGGGCCGTGGCGTCGGCGATGGCGAACGGCACGTTCAGCATGCGCGCGAGGGTCTGGGCGAGGTGGGTCTTGCCGCAGCCCGTCGGCCCGAGGAGAAGAATGTTGCTCTTCTGCAACTCGACGTCGTCGCGTCGCGCGGCACCCTGATTCAGCTGGTACTGGATGCGGCGGTAGTGGTTGAACACCGCCACGGAGAGAACCTTCTTCGCCTGTTCCTGGCCGACCACGTATTCGTCGAGGAACGTGCGAATTTCATGGGGTGTCGGCAACTCCTCGAAGCGGACGTCGCCCGTGTCGGCGAACTCCTCTTCGATGATCTCGTTGCAGAGTTCGATGCACTCGTCGCAGATGTACACGCCGGGACCGGCGATGAGCTTCTTCACCTGCTTCTGCGACTTGCCGCAGAACGAGCACTTCAGCAATTCTCCCGAATCACCGAACTTGGCCACGCGGCCCTCCTCTGAAACGTGTCAGCGGATCGGCCCTGAGCGGTCGGTCAACTGACGACTCGAAATGATGTCATCGATGATGCCATACGCGAGGGCCTCGGGTGCTTCCATTACGAAGTCACGGTCGGTGTCGGTGTGGATGCGATCGATCGGCTGGCCGGTGTGATTTGCAAGGATTTCCTCGAGAAGGTCGCGCATCCGCAGGATTTCACGGGCCGCAATTTCCAGATCGGTGACCTGGGCGTAACCCACCTGGCCGTACGGCTGGTGCAGCAGAACGCGCG
>JBJTYJ010000142.1:0-3642 GCA_046082705.1 Actinomycetota bacterium
CAAACCAGCCGAATCAACAACCACGGGGACCTCGACGCAACATCCATCGGGAAGGTTCGAGATCAACCCCTTGTTCGGCACGTTGCCGTACACCGTCACCGCTTCGCCGGTTTCCATTGCATTGATGATCGACGACCCGTATTCCATGCTCGGCGCCACCCGCAACTGTGCCTCCGGGTCTTCCAGTCGCGACCGCAACTTTTCCCAGCCGGCAATCTGGCGTTCGCACCGCCGCGGATACTCATCCAAGGGAACACCGAAGCGATCCAACAAGTCGGGCCGATCGCGCTTGATGAACCACGGCACGTATTCGGCGAAGTGTTCACTCGACTCGGTGACGAAATAACCCAGTCGGCGGAACATCTCGTAGCGCACTGCATCCGACAATCCCTCGAAGCCACCATCTGAACGCTCAACATCGCCACGCGACGGCAGGGGGAACTCACCCGCACGCTTGGCGATCAACGGATACAAGTCAGAACCATCGCGTTCGAACCGCAAATAGAACGCCATGTGGTTGATGCCCGCACACAGATACGAAATCTCATCGACCGGAACACCGATGTCGCCCGCCAACTGCGACGCCGTGTGCTGCACGCTGTGGCACAAACCAATCGTGCGAATCGACGATGCGCGCGACACCGCCCAGCACAACATCGACATCGGGTTCACGTAGTTCAACAACACCGCGTTCGGACACACTTCCTCCATCACACGGCACACGTCCAGCAGCACGGGAATCGTCCGCAGGCCACGCATGATGCCGCCCACCCCCAGGGTGTCGGCAATGGTCTGTTCGAGCCCAAAACGCTTCGGAATCTCGAAATCCACCACGGTCGACGGCCGATATCCGCCCACCTGGAACATCGTGATCACGTACGAGGCTCCCGCCAGAGCCGCCCGCAGGTCGGTTGTCGCCTCGACCCTCCCCGGCACTCCCAACGTCGCCAAAACCTTGCGCCCCACCACTTCCGAGGTCGCCAAGCGCCCCGGGTCGATGTCGTGCAGCACCACCGTCGCCCCCGCCAACGCCGGACAGCTGAAAATGTCGCCCATCAGGTTGCGGGCAAAGACGGTGCTCCCCGCCCCTATGAAGACAATTCTTGGGCCCGACACAACCCTCAGTCTGTCAGCCCGGGCGCCGCTGAGTGCTCACGATACGCGGGTGAAGTCGATCGCTTTGCGACAGGCATCTTCGCGCGCCACTTCAGCCTCGGCGCGTACTGCGTCCCACCCCAACAGTGGCGCTGCGAAGTGGGCGACGCGTTCGAGCATTGCGCGGTCGACACGGCCCACCGTCCCGGCAACCAAACGCCGGTCGACGATGTCGGACAATGTTCGGGCACCTTCACTCGCCACCGCAAACACAACCTGGGCAGCAACGTCACCCGACGGAAAGACCTCAGCAAGACGGCGGTCCTCCAATACGAGATGCAGAATCTCGACGTACTCCGTGCCGTAGAGCCGTGCAATCAACTCGGCCGACTTCGTCGACAACCCTGCCTCGACAAGTTCCCTGCCGGCATCGGCAAGATACGGACCCGCGTCACGCGCCCAAGCGAACGCGCCGAATGCGGCCCCCCGCCGCGAGTCGCCCTTGACTTCGCGCACACGCTTGAGCTCGTGCTTGAACAGTTCATCGACCATTTCTTCGGCCGTTGCGCGGGCAGTGGTCCACTTGCCACCGCCGATTGTCCACACGTTGTCGATGCCGTGATCGACATGGTGATACAGCTCGTGTCGACGACTGGCCGTGTAGGTGCCCTCGGTACCCGGCGCCTTGATCAACGGGCGCACGCCCACGGTGGTCAATTCCACATCGGTTTCTTCAAGCGGACGTTCGGCGCGACCCATCGTCGAGTTCACCGTGTCGATGATCGAACGCACATCGTCGCGGTCGGCACGAATCTCTTCACCACCCATCGGAGTGTCGGTCGGCCCGATGAACGACTTTCCCATCCACGGCGAGACGATGACATGACGCCCCGACTTCGCCCGGGCAAACACGGCGTCGCGCACCACACCCCCACCCAACGGCCGGGTGAGGATATGCACGCCCTTCGAGCGGTCGACACCCACACCTGCGTCACGGCCAAGCGTCGCAAGCACCTTGTCGATCCACGGCCCGGCTGCGTTCACCACAACCTTCGCTCGCACCTCGAGCGACTCGCCCGTCAGCAGGTCGGTGGCACGCACCCCCTCGACAACCAAACGATCGCCCACGTTGTCGACGAGAAACCCGTCGGCACTACAGTGATTGACCAACACCGCACCTGCCGCTTCGGCCGACTTCACGTACGCCAACAACAGCCGCTCGGGGTGCACGTTCAGCGTGTCGTAGTACGCAAACGCTCCGAGCAAACCCGACGACTCGAGCCACGGCACCGACTGCAGCAACTTCTTCTTCGACATCCACCGCGGATGGGGAATGCGCAGCGACGTCGGAGCCTCGCGGTTGCGGTCGAACGACAACAGGTCGTACAGCGCCATGCCCGCGCCCAGCAGCGGTGCGCTCGGCTTGCTCCATCTCCACGCCGGCATGATGAACTTCGTTTGCTCGACCAGGTGCGGGGCACCCAGGGCCAGAATGCGCCGCTCGCGGAGGCTCTCACGCACCACGGCGAAGTCGTACTGCTCGAGATAGCGGATACCCCCGTGGATGTACTTGGTCGTCGCCGCGCTCGTCTCGGCCCCGAAGTCACCTCTGTCGACCAGCGCCACCTTCAGCCCGCGGGCGGCCGCCTCGCGAGCCAACCACACGCCCGTGACGCCGCCACCGACGACGACAACGTCGAAGCCCTCACGCAAACGCTCGACGGGACGCGACAACACGTCAGGTGCCCACCAGAAACCCGCAACGCGACATGCGATGAGTTTACGACCCGACGCCGTCCCCACATCTAGAATTCACCGGTGATCAACTGGGCCGCCGACGTCATCGATGCAATTGGATTCGTCGGAGTGGCCGTACTCGTTGCCCTCGAGAACGTCTTTCCGCCGATTCCCTCGGAGCTCATTCTCCTCCTCACAGGCTTCAACGTCAGCGAGGGCCGATTCGATTTCGTCAGCGGCGTCATCGCGGCCACCATCGGCTCGGTCGTCGGCGCGTACTTTCTCTACGCACTCGGCCGGCTCGTCCACGAAGATCGACTCGAAAAATTGTTGGCCGGGGTCGGCAAGTACCTCGGCCTGAAGAAGGCCGACGTTCACAAAGGTTTCCAGTGGTTCGAACGCCACGGAACGGCGGTCGTTCTCTTCGGTCGACTGATACCCGTCGTGCGTTCCGTCGTTTCGATTCCAGCAGGTGCGGAGAAGATGCCCATCGCTCGGTTCACTCTCCTCACTGCCGCGGGTTCACTGGTGTGGAACATCGTGTGGGTCGCGATCGGTTGGGGCATCGGCGACCAATGGGAGAAAGCCGGCAAATGGGGCGACTACCTGCAATACGGGGTGATTGCCATCATCATCGGTGGCCTTGTCGTCATCGTTCTCCGGGCGCAGCAACGAAACCGCACCGCCAAAGCCGCCCGGGACTGAGCGACGAGCCGCTTCGCCGCTATCCTTTCGGCGCGGACATCGCGTCTCGCGGGTGTAGCTCAATGGCTAGAGTTCCAGCCTTCCAAGCAAGAACACTCTCCTCAC
>JBJTYJ010000143.1:0-4376 GCA_046082705.1 Actinomycetota bacterium
CGTGCCCAGGTGGCCGCCAAGGACGTTCGCCCCGGCGACACCGTCACCGTCCGCAAGGCGGGCGACGTCATCCCCGAAGTCGTTGGACCCGTCCTGGCGAAGCGCCCAAAGAACTGTGTGCCGTGGCAGTTTCCCGACAACTGTCCGTGTCCGCTTGCAACCGAACTCGTGCAAGTCGAAGGTGAAGCCGACACGCGTTGTGTCGAACCATCGTGTCCGTACCAACGCGACCAACGGATCATCTACTTCGCGTCGCGTGGCGGCATGGATATCGAAGGTCTCGGTGAACGCACCGTCTTTGCATTGTCCGACGCGGGTTTCGTCGAGGACGCAGGTGACATCTACTCGCTCACCGAGGAACAGTTGTTGCAGATCGAAGGCTTCGGCAAGATCAGTGCGCAAAAATTGTTGGCGGGCATCGACGCGTCGCGTCATCGTCCATTGCCGAAACTTCTGACGGCGCTCGGCGTGAAGCATCTCGGGCCGGCTGCATCGGAGTCGCTGTCATTCGCATTCGGATCGCTCGACGGGATCGCAGCCGCTTCAGTCGACGATCTCGCCTCTGTCGACGGCGTCGGTGGCGTCATCGCAGAGTCCATCAGTTCATGGTTTGCGAAGCCGGCGAACAAACGACTCATCGACAAGTTGCGCGAAGCAGGTGTCGACTTCGGCAACGTCGAACGTACGTCGCTGCCACAGGTGCTCGTCGGCAAGGCCGTGGTCGTCACGGGCACCCTCGATGGGTTCTCGCGCGAGGAAGCCGAGGCCGCCATCAAGCAACGTGGCGGCAAGAGCCCCGGCAGCGTTTCTGCCAAGACTTTTGCCGTGGTCGTTGGGGTCGAGCCGGGGGCCTCGAAGCTCACAAAAGCCGAGTCTTTGGGGGTTCCGGTGCTCGACGAGGCAGGTTTCAGGGTGCTTCTCGAAACGGGCGAACTGCCGGTCTGAGCAGCCGTTCAAACGTCAGTCGACGCTGAATTCCCAACTGTACGACTGTGCCTTGTCGCGTGACTCGGTGATCTTCCAGAAGAAAACGCGAGCACTGTGTTTGCCCTGATCGAGGCGTTCGATGGGTGCACCTTCCTGCGGTAGGAACGACAACGTGAAGTTGCCCGGGTCGTACACCGCGGTGGGTGGCAGCTCGACTTGTTCGCCGGGTCGGGGTTGCTTGCCGCTGCTTTGCAGTTCGTCGAGTCGCGTCGTTGGTATCTCGATTCCATTCACAACGAGCACCCCTTGGTAACCCTCGATGAAGTCGACGCGGATCTCTGATTGACGCAACACCTTCTCGTTGTTCGCCGGTGACATGTTCTCGATCTCGTCCGGAAGGTTCAACGCATCGCGTCCGGTGGTGGCGGCATTGAGTCCGAGAACGATGAGAATGAGGCCCACGGAAACACCGAAGCTGGCAAAAAGTGCCCCTTTGTTGATTTTTTTCGGTGTTTTCACAGCGTCATTCTGACGGGGTGTGGCGGAAAATGCCCATCCGGCGACTAGTTTCTTTCTGCCCCTATGGAAACGCAGCGCGACCTGATCGGCTACGTACTCGCCGGCCGTTACCGCATCACCGCGCGGCTCGGACTCGGAGCGAGTGACGAGCCGCGCGGAATGTTCGACGCACTCGACATTCGCACCAATGTCGTAGTGCGTGTTCGTCTCACGCCGCTGAACGACCTCGTCGATCCGCTGTCGACGAACCGTCGCACTCCGGGTGACGCACGTCGCACCATTCAGCATCACCTCCAACTCGCGTTGTCGACTCGCCATCCAACTCTCGCACCGATCTCCGATTGGGGTGACACTGATCTCTTCGGTGTGCGTTGCATCTACACGGTGCTCGGCCAGTTGCCGGGGGGCAGTCTGCGCGAGATGCTCGACCGGGGCCGCCGTCTCACCCCGTCCCAGGCCCTCGTCGTCGGCCTCGACGTTTGTCGTGCCCTCCACGCCATCCACGCCGCGGGCTGGGTCCACGGCGACATCCGCCCTGCCACAATCGTTTTCGACGCGAACCGACGTGCTCGGCTGGGGGGCCTCGACACTCTGACCCCTGAAAACATTGGGGAAGCCGACATCGAGCGGGCCCGGTACGCCGCCCCAGAGGTGGGCCAGGGTGCTTCTCCCAGCGCGGGGTCCGACGTGTATTCGCTGGCGCTCACCCTCGTCGAGGCCGTCACGGGTGAAGTGCCGTTCAATGCCGATTCGGTGACCGTCGCGCTCTCGAATCGCGTCGACAAGTTGTTGCCGGTCGATGCCGACCTCGGCGCGCTCGCAAGCGTGATGGAGCGTGCGGCGCGTCCAGATGTCGACAGCCGCTTCACCGCGCGCGAGTTCGGTGAAGCACTCGTTGCGGTTGCCAAGCGCGTGCCGCGTCCGACACCGATCGACGTCGTTGGCGTCGATGAACTTCTCATGCCCATGCCGTCGGCGACCGTCATCGATCACGGCGACGCGGGTGACCCGACGGGAGAAATTTCGCGACCGATCCACACCGCAATCGAAAAGGACAAAGACCTTGCGAGTGCGGCACAAGGTGCACGACAAACGGCGATCGATGATCCAACGGGTGAAATCGCCGCGGCACGTAGTTCGCGTCTGCGTGGTCGCAAGATTGTCGCGATCATTGCGGCACTCGCCGTCGTAGGTGGTGCGGTCGCCGGCTACTTCCTCCTGAAGAAGGAAAGTTTCCAGGTACCGGTACTCGTCGGCCTCACGCGGGGCGAAGCCGAGAATCTGATCGTCAACTTCGACTGGACTCTCGACGTGCGCGAAGGCCGCAGCGACGTCGTCGAAACCGGACAGATCATTTCCACCGATCCGTCAGATGGGCGCATGTTGCAGGAGGGAAAGACCCTCACGATCGTCGTGTCGCAGGGCCGCACGTTCTCGACGCTCGAAGACTTCAGTGGCAAGACTGTCGAAGAGGCCACCAGGCGCATCGAGGAGCTGGGTCTCGTCGTCGTTTCGGCGAAAATCAATGACGAAAACACCCCGGCTGGGACCGTCCTCAAATGGGCCGTGGCCGAGCAACCGGCAGCCTCGGTGGGTGACCAGGTCGTGAAGGGCACGACCATCACCCTCACCGTGTCCGACGGGCCCGCACCGCGCGTCGTGCCCAGCCTGATCGGTCTCGACCCGGCAGCAGCCGAGGCGGAAATCCTGAAACTGGGCCTCACCGTGACGAAGTTGGCCGATGACATCGGCGAAGCCGAGGCCGGCAAGGTCGGGGGACAGGTGCCCGCGGCGGGTGAATCGGTTCCGCGCGGTGGCAGCGTCAGCTATTGGGTGTCGAAGGGCAAGGAACTCACGACCATCCCGTACGTGCAGATGCAGTACCGGGCAACCGTCGAAAAGCGTCTCACCGAGGCGGGCTTCGTGATCGGCAACGTCACGGGCAAGGCCCCGACACACCGCCTGAAAAAGATGTTCATCGGTGGTGTCGAGGTGAAGAGCGGTGACGAGGTTTCGGTGGGCGCCACCATCGACCTCGAGTACTACGGCGCATGAGCTGAGTAATTGCCATGCATGAGCTGAGTTATTGCTATGCATGAGCAAGGCCCGGGCGTTGACGAAGTCGGCGTACTCCCGTGGCAGGCGGTGCGCGGCAGGCGCTTCGTTCGCAAGGTTGCCAAGCGCATCGGTCTCAACCGCGCATGGGCGACTCTCATCGTGGTGCTCGCGGGGCTGTTTGCGGTCAGTGCAACCATCACCGTGCTCGTTGTCTCGCTCGACACCATCGCAACCGACCTGAACACCGACACCTCGACGATCAACTGGGCGCTCACGGGGCCGATGCTTGCGTTCGGAGTCGTGGGGCCCGCGTTCGGCAAGGCGGGCGACCTCTGGGGCCACAAGCGGCTCTTCCTGTTGGGTCTCCTCGGTGCATCGATCTTCGCGACGCTCACCGCGGTTGCTTGGAACGCAACGACGATGATTCTCTTCCGCACGCTGTCGGCCACGGCAGGTTCGGCCACCGGCCCGGCGGCGATGGCGTTCATCAACCGCATGTTCGAACCCGAAGAGCGCGTTCGTCCACTCGGCTTCTGGAGCTTCACGACGGCCGGCGCACCCGTATTGGGTGTTGTGCTCGGTGCGCCGATCGTCGAGTCGATTGGTTGGCGCATGATCTTCATCGTGCAGGCACCCCTGCTTGCAATCGCATTGCTGGTCGCATGGCGGTTGCTACCCGAAACCGACCGTCAGGCAAACGTGAAGTTCGACCTGCGGGGGTCGGCGGTTCTCGGTGTCGGAGCCACGTCGTTGCTGCTCGCCATCAACCGTGGCCACTCGTGGGGTTGGACCAGCGCACCTGTTTTGGTCCTTCTCGTTGTCGGTGTCTCGGGACTGTGGTTTTTCTTCCGGGTCGAACGGGCGGCCGAGGC
>JBJTYJ010000144.1:0-3043 GCA_046082705.1 Actinomycetota bacterium
GAGAAGTCCTTCTCGATCGACGCGAAACCCACGTTCAACACCGTCGAGTCGAAGATGACAAAGAACTGACCGAACGACGTCAGCATCAATGCGTACCACGCACGTCGGGGGATGGCCGGAACCTCGGCGGCCCCCACCGCCCCAACTTGCATCAGCCCATCATTACCGACCTACCGAGTGATGTGGGCTGAATTCGTTCGACGGAGACGTCGCCGCAGGCTGAACAATACGACGCCCGACGCCACGAATGATCCGGCCAGCATCACGTTCGCTCCCGGACCTTCCGAACCCGTCCGGGGTAGTTCTGCAACGGTGAACTTCTGACGGAAGCCCACCTTGCTCTCGCGACCGTAGGCCCACAAGGTCACCGCTCCCGACACCGTCGTCGGCAACTTCGCTTGAACGGAAATCGTCCCCGTCGCATCGGCCCGCACCGTCACCAGCACCTTCCGCCCCGCAAAGGCGCGGACGGGATCTCCTACCGCCTGACTCGTCACCGCTCCCGAATCATCGAAACCGATCGTCACCAACTCGAACGGCTGAAACCCTGAAATACGCACCGTCATCGTCTCGCCCTCAGCCACCTGCTCGTCTTTCACCAATGGCTTCGGCTTGAAGGTCTCCACCATTGACGGCGTCACCGCCGGTGGCGGCGAGTCGACAATTGTCGATGTAGTCGTCGCCGCAACCGTTGTCGACGGCACAGCAGTCGTCGTGGTTGACGAGCTTGTCGTCGTCGTGGATGACGTCGTAACTGCGGTGGTTGTCGACGCTTCCGTCGTAGTCGGCGCAACCGTCGTCGTGGTAGTCGAGGTAGTTGTCGTGGTCGTTGTCGTTGTCGAGGTCGCAAACTGTGCTCGCCCGTACTCGGCCATGAGAATCATCCGCTCGCCGGATTCGTTGAGAGCAAGCCCAGTCCAGGATGCCTGCGGTGCGGGCTCGGCTACCCAGTTTGCACCGCCATCCCGTGAGACGTAGACAGCGGAGGTTGGATCCGTTCTTGGATAACGAACCGCTGTCATCGTCGAGCCATCACGAGAGATGTCGCCACCCGTGATTGCCGTCATGGCAAGCGTACGTGACCAGGTCGACCCGAAGTCCGTCGACACCCACACACCGTCTTCGCCAGAGGCGCCGGTGTCCTGCGCGACCAGCATGCGACTTCCATCTCCGGAAACGGCAGCGTCCGTGAAAACCCCGGCTGTGACAGGAACTTTTTCGACCCAGGTGACGCCGCCATCGTTGGAAACAAAGACCCCTCTGGAGTCTTTGGCAGCAACGATGCGCTGGCCGTTTGATGACGTGGCAACACTGCGCCACATACCCAAAACTTTCGACGCGCTCACCACAGGGGTCACGTCAGCCCAAGTTGTACCGCCGTCGGTAGAACGCCAGACTCCACCGTCGGCGTTGCTCATTGATTTGTTGACCGCCACGACCACCGATCCGCTTTGCGACATCGCAACATCGAGCCATTCCAGCTCACTTGCAACGGACGTTCATGTAGAACCGCCGTTGCTCGACATGCTGATGAAATCGGCATAACTGCTGTTGCGATAGCCAATGGCGGCAAGTTTGCCGCCATCCCCCGATGTCGCAATTCGTGTCCAAATCTGCTTGTTCGGGGACGATGTCAGTTCCGTCCACGAACTGCCCCGTCCGTCGACTTCCAAATGTGTGCCTCGTGCGGGCTGACAAAGTCGTTCTTTGATGAGTAAGCGATTGAGCCCGAGTCGGAAAGCGCCGCCGAATACCAGAGTTCATTGACAGCTCCGACACCGGTCCAGGTGTAAGAAGCAAGAGCCATTGCGGAGGGCACGAGCACCAACGTCGCTACGGCGAAACCTGCGGTTAGATGTTTTCTCATCGAAAACAAAACTAATCGGTGATTTCGACCCTGACCCGCTTGTTGCCCTTGCCCTTGTTCTCGAGTTTCACCACACGCAAGCAACCGACATCTTTCGTTGAAGCAACGTGTGTGCCGCCGTCGGCTTGTTTGTCGAGGCCGACAATGTCGACGACGCGGATTTCCTTGACGGTCTCGGGGATGAGGGAGACCTTCGTACGGATGAGGTCTTCGTCCATCACCGCAGTATCACGCGGGAGGAAGCTGACTTCGACGCGGTGATCGTTCGCGATGGCTTCATTGACGAGTTCTTCGACGCGTTGTGCGAAGCCCTCGGGTAGTGGGTCGAACTCGAAGTCCATGCGCGCGGACAGTGGCTCCATATTGCCGCCGGTGACGGGCACTTGCCATTCGTTCCAGATGACTCCGCAGAGAATGTGCATTGCGGTGTGCGTACGCATGAGGTTGAAGCGTCGGTCCCAGTCGACGACTCCGTGCACGGTGTCGCCGACGTTCGGGATCGGCCCTTGGAGGGTGTGCCACGCGAGGTCACCGTCCTTGCGTACCTCGGAGACGTGGGCGCTGCCGAGCGTGCCGGTGTCGTGGGGTTGGCCGCCGCCTGTTGGATAGAAGTAGGTGGAGTCGAGCGCAACCTTGTTGTCTTCGACTGCGATGACAGTTGCGTAGAACTCGCGCACGAATGCATCGCGCAGGTATGCGAGATCAGTGTGCATCGGGTTGCGTCAGAGAAGATCGACGAGTTCGTCGACGGGAGTGAGCATGCCCATGCAGAACGGGCCGAACTCGGCGTATTCGGCCGATGCCTGGTCGAAGCGCATCGTGTACACAACTTCTTTGAGGTCATCGGGGTTGACGGCGAAGAGGGTGACACCCCATTCGTAGTCGTCGAGGCCGGTCGAGCCGGTGACGAGCTGTGTGACCTTTGCGCCGAACTTGCGACCGCTGTGGCCGTGTTCTTGCATCTGGCGCAAACGCTCGTCGTAGGGAAGGGTGAACCAATTGGCGCCGACGTTGCGGCGCTTTGACATCGGATAGAAGCAGAACGCGTTCTTGCCGGGAACGGGAATCTGCGGATAGAGGCGGGCGTTCAGCATTTCCTGGGGAACACCGACGGCGTATTCACTGACCTCGGTGAGCGACACGTAACTGTCGACGATGTCCAGGCCGGCGCGCTGG
>JBJTYJ010000145.1:0-2035 GCA_046082705.1 Actinomycetota bacterium
CGTCGGGTTTCTTCGCATCGGTCGACGGTGCCACGCCCTCGGGCTACCGCGCCGAACGTGTTCCCGCGAACCCCGCCGGCGACACAGGTCTTCGACCCGTACGCGTTCAGATCGTTCAGCGCACAACACCAACGAAGGGGAGAGTGGGCATCCTCACCGGCGAGTACGCCGCACCCATCATCGCTTCGCTCGTCGACGATCGCAATGTCACGGTCATTCCGGTACGCAACGAGTTCTTCGGTGGCAACACCGCCGTTGCAGGTTTGATGGTCGGCCAAGACATCGCGCGAGAAATCGCCTCGCATCCGGAGATCAACGAATTCTTGCTGCCCGACGTGTGTTTGTCGGAAGGAAGGTTCCTCGATGGCTCGACACTTGCCGACTTGGGAGCGAGTGTGACCGTCGTTCCCACCGATGGTGCCTCATTGCGCCGTATCCTCGATCGTTCGCTATGAAACACCACGTCGTCATCGTCGGCCGACCAAACGTCGGCAAGAGCACGCTCTTCAACCGCTTCGTCGGTGGGCAGGTGGCGATCGTCGAAGACCGACCGGGAATCACACGCGACCGCAAGACACTCGAGGCCAATTGGCTCGGCCGCGAGTTCACCGTCACCGATACGGGCGGCTGGATGCCAGGTGGTTCGGAACTCGACGAAAAAGTGTCGCGCCAGGTCGAACAAGCAGTGAAAACCGCTGATCTCGTGTTGCTCGTCGTCGATGCTTCGATCGGTGCCACCGATGACGACGAGCGAATCGCCACGTGGCTGCGCCGCACCGGACGCCCCGTTCTCGTCGTTGCCAACAAGGCCGACAACGACCGTCGCGAAACCGACAGCTGGAGTTTCCTTTCGCTCGGGCTCGGCGAGCCCTATCCCGTCTCGGCCCTCCACGGCCGCCGCGCGGGCGACCTGCTCGACGTCGTCATCGACGAGCTCGGCATCACCGACGAAGAAGAGGCCGCCGACGCCGACGAAGAAACACCCGAAGCAGTCGACGCCGACCTCGAGGGCGTGCCGCGCGTTGCCATCGTCGGTCGGCCGAACGTCGGCAAGAGCACTCTATTCAATCGCCTCTGTGGTGAAGAACGCAGCGTCGTCCATGACATGGCCGGCACAACCCGCGATGCCATCGACACCCTCATCGAAGCCGACGAAGGCCGCATCGTCCTCGTCGACACGGCAGGCATGCGTCGCCGCGCCAAGATCGACGATTCCGCCGAGTACTACTCGCTCGTTCGCGCACTGCGTGCCGTCGACGAAGCCGATGTCGCATTGCTCGTCATCGATGCAACGCAGGGCATCACCAGCCAGGACCAGCGCCTTGCCGAACGCATCGACGCAGCCGGAAGCCCGCTCATCGTGGTGCTGAACAAGTGGGACCTTCTCGACACCGAGGCCCGCGAGGAAGTCACCACGGAAATCGGTCGCAAGCTTTATTTCATCGGCGATGCACCGGTGTTGCGCATCTCGGCGCTGTCGGGCAAGGGCGTGCACCGCCTGATGCCGATTCTCACCGAGTCGATCGAGCAGTACCAGCGCCGGGTGCCCACCCGCGACGTCAACCGCGTCATTGCCGAAGCACAACAGAAGCAACCTGCCGCCGGCGGTGCGCGCGTTCTGTACGCATTGCAGGGTGCCGCCGATCCGCCCACGTTCACCCTGTTCGTCAACCGCGAATTGCCGCCGACGTATCTGCGCTATCTCGAGCGTTCCATCCGCGAAGCGTTCAAGTTCGGTTCGACTCCGATCAAGCTGCGCGTCAGGCGCAGGGCCGAGTAGGAGAGCGAACGCGATGCCCTGGTGTGAAGAGTGCGCCAAGTACTTCGCTCCAAGTTCGATGACCGACGATGGCCGCTGTCCGAAGTGCGGCAAAGTCGCCGACCTGCCCGACGCTCACGGCCGCATCACTGCAAAGAATCTCGACCTGAAGGCGCTCGCCAAGGGTGAGGAAGAAGCTGGCGATGAAAAGGCACCGTGGCACTTCAAACTGCTTCTCACCGCTCTCGTTCTTTACCTCTCTTGGAGGGTTGTCGA
>JBJTYJ010000146.1:0-13379 GCA_046082705.1 Actinomycetota bacterium
GCATCGAGAGCGGCTTCGGCGGCGACGCGGCGCTCGGACTGGCCGCGCACCTCGTCTTCGATTCGCTTGGCGGCACCCTCGGCGGATTCGTATTCGTTGCCGAGACGTTCGACGTCGGCGGCCAGACGCATTGCGCGATCATCGAGCTGCGCGATACGGGTCGCAACGCGCTGCAGTTCGGCGCGATCGCGCTCGTCGTTCGCACGCAAGGTACGCAATTCTCCGCGCACTTCGGCGGCGGCACTCGCCGCGATGGGCGTGGGCATCTCCGGAACCTCGTCGTCGCCGGCAGCCTCACGGCGTGCGGCGAAGTCTGCTTCGTCGCGTTCGAGCAAGTCCCGTTCGGGATCGACAAGCGACAGTTCCGCGTTGATCGAATCGAGCTCTTCGCGCAATGCGGCCGCATCGACTTCGAGCGAGGCCATCACGTCGGCGTCCATGAACTGGCTGCGGTCGCGTTCCATCGAACGGCGACGTTCGGCGAGGAGTGCCGCGAGGCCTCGCGCGCGTTCGCGCAACTGTTCGACGCGCACCAACTGGTCACTGACCCCGGTGTCCCCGAGCGCGGTCAGTTCGGCTTCGGACGACAAGACGAGCGTGTCGAGCTCGGCGAGGCGGGCACGGAGTTCCTGCTCGGCGCGCGCACCGTTGGCCTTTTCGCCGGCAAGCGCCACGAGACGGGCGCGGGTCGACGAGATTTCCCGGCCGGCGACGAAAATCTGCAGGGCCTTCAATTCGGTGACCAACTCGCCATGTCGGCGCGCTGCTTCGGCCTGGCGTTCGAGTGGCCGCAACTGTCGGCGCACCTCGCGGATGAGGTCCTGGACACGCAACAGGTTTGCTTCGGTGCTGTCGAGGCGCCGTTCGGCCTTCTCCTTGCGCTTGCGGTACTTCAAAACGCCGGCCGCCTCTTCGATGATGGCGCGGCGGTCTTCGGGTCGCGCGTTCAGAACCGCATCGATCTGGCCCTGGCTGATGATGACGTGCTGCTGACGTCCGACACCCGCGTTCGACAGCAGTTCCTGCACGTCGAGCAGACGGCACTCGACACCATTGATCGAGTATTCGCTCTCACCGGAACGGAAGAGTGTGCGGCCGACCGTGACCTCGGTGAATTCGATCGGCAACAGGCCCGCCGAGTTGTCGAGTGTCAGCACCACCTCGGCGCGGCCGAGTGCAGGACGCTTGTCCGTACCGGCAAAGATGACGTCGTCCATCTTCTGACTGCGCACCGCCGAGGGTGCCTGCGCACCGAGAACCCACGCGATGGCGTCGACGACGTTCGACTTTCCCGAACCGTTCGGGCCGACGACGACGGTGACCCCTGGTTCCAGCTCCATCACCGTGGTGTCGGCGAAGGATTTGAAGCCTTTCAGGGTCAGGGACTTGAGAAACACAGCGATCCGAACTTACAAGATCGGACCGTTTCGCACCGCCTCCCGCGGGTCGGTCAGCGCTGACAGACGGGACAAAAATGCGTGGATCGACCCGCCCCCGTGACGCGGCGGATGATCCCCCGGCCGCACGTGATGCACCTCTCCCCTTCCCGCGCGTAGACGCGGTGCTCGGTTTGGAAGATGCCCTCACGGCCGAGTGCATCGACGTACTGCGTGTCGGACAGAGTCGACCCGCCGGCGGCAACGGCCTCACGCAGCACTTCGACGGTCGTCCGGTGCAGCAACTTCAACTGTGCGGTTGAGAGTGTGTCGACCCTACGATCCCACCGCAGACGCGACCGATGCATGATCTCGTCGGCGTAGATGTTGCCGATGCCCGCAATCACTGCCTGGTCGAGAAGCACGGCCTTCAATCCGCGGCGGCGGCCCGCAACGGCCGAGCGGAATGCGTCGAAACTGAAGTCATCGACGAGTGGATCGAGGCCGAGTCGACCCACTTCGGGCACGAGGTCGTCATCGGGATTGAACACCACGACCTCGCCGAACGTACGGGGGTCGACGAATCTCAACTCGGTCGGCTCGGCCCCCTTGCGTTCGAGCCGCAGTGCGACGTGCGTGTGGGCCTCTCGCGGAGAGTCAGGTGCTGCGAGCAACAAGCGGCCGCTCATGCGCAGGTGCACCATCATCGAGTTGCCGTTTGCAAGATCGAAGAAGAGGTACTTGCCGCGTCGATGGCTCCCGACGAAAGTCTCTCCGAGAAGCCCGGCCCGCACCACGTCGGGGCCCGTACGGCGGACGCTGCGCAATCGGCCGATGTCGACCTTGGTCACGCGGGACCCGACGACGGCTGCATCGAGTGACCTGCGCACCGTCTCGACCTCGGGCAGTTCGGGCATGTCGCTACTCAGCCGTCGGTCGGCTCGGGCAAACGACCGAGGGCACCCTCTGCCGCCACTTGCTCGGCGTTCTTCTTCGACGGACCCGTGCCAACGGCCTCGACATCGCCGACGATGACGCGGGCCGTGAACGTTTTCGCGTGGTCGGGCCCTTCGCTGTCGACCACGTACTTGGGTGCGGACAACCCGAGTCGAGCGGCGCGTTCTTGCAGCACGGTCTTTGCGTCGAGTTTGTCGATGTTGGGCAACGCGCGTTGCATTGCCGGCAGCAACAACCGCTTCACCTTCTCGTACGCGACGGCTGGTCCCGCATCGAGGTAGATCGCACCGATGACGGCCTCGAAAGCGTCGGAAAGAATCGACGTCTTCGTTCGCCCTCCTGCGGCGTCCTCGCCCCGTCCCAACAGCAAAGCCGGACCGAGATTCACCTGACGCGCCAGCGACGCAAGAGCCTTTGCGTTGACGACGCTCTTGCGCAAATCCGTCAGGCGGCCTTCGGGGAGTTCTCCGAACGTGGTGAAGGCAATGTCGGCAACGACCCAGCCAAGGACCGCGTCGCCCAGGAACTCGAGACGCTCGTTCGATTCGGGTGCGTCGAACTCGGCCTGCCACGAACGGTGCTGCATTGCCCGCACGAGCAGTGTCGGATCGGCGAACTCGTGATCGAACCCGGCTGTCAACCGGGCGAGCGCCTCAGGATCCGGATGAGACTCGACCATAGACGTAGTCGACGGCATCGCGCACCGTCTTCAGGTCCTGCAGGTCTTCGTCCTCGATGCGGAAACCGGCGACAACGTCGGCGAGTTCTTCCTCGAGGGCCTCGACGAGCTCGATGAGTGCCAGCGAGTCGGCGTCGAGGTCGTCGACGAAGGACTGTCCTTCGGAGATCGCACCCGGATCGATTTCGAGAATCTCGGACAGTTGGTTGCGAACGATCGCAAAAATTCCGGCCCGATCGATTGATGCCATGTCTGTCTCCTGTGGTGTTGCGGTTGGATTTTTGTCGTCATCCGTCGTTGACGGACGTGTTCGAGATTAGACCGATCGCCGAGCGGATGGCCTCGACCATGCCGGAATCAACCATTTCCTTTGCCACCTTGATGCCGTTCAGCATCGCGCGAGCCGATGACGAACCGTGCGAAATGATGCACACACCGTCGACGCCGAGGAGGATCGCACCGCCGTACGTGTCGGGGTCGAGCGATTCGTAGAGCGGAAGCAGCGCGGGAAGCAGCGCATCAGCGTGCACCTTCAGATCGGGACTGGAACCGAAAGCCGAAAAGAGCGCCTTGACCACCGTCTTCAGGCTGCCTTCGAGTGTCTTCAGGACGACGTTCCCCGTAAAGCCGTCGGCGACGACCACGTCGACATCGGGCGTCATGATGTCGCGACCCTCGACATTGCCGATGAAGTTGATTCCGGGTGCTACGGAGAGCAGTTCGTACGCCTCTTTGCGAAGGGTGTCGCCCTTGCCGGGTTCTTCACCGATCGACAACAGTCCGACGCGTGGCTTTGCGATGCCGAAGCGGCGCGCGGAATAGATCGAACCCATGACGGCGAACTGAACCAGCCAGTCGGCCTGTACTTCGGAGTTGGCACCGGCATCAAGCAGAACCGTCGGCGTGTGTCCGGGAACCGGGATCGGCGTGGCGATGGCCGGACGGTTCACACCTTTCACACGACCCATGCGCAGGAGGGCCGAGGCCATCGTGGCACCCGTGTTGCCGGCGGAGATCATCGCCGATGCCTTGCCGTCGCGCACCGCTTCGGCCGCGCGAACGAGGGTGGAATCCTTCTTGCGACGCACCCCGCCTGCTGGGTCTTCGTCCATCGCGATGACTTCGTTTGCGCGGATGACCTCGAGAGACGAGATGTCGACCGAAGTGAGATCGGCAAGGTTGTCGGGGCCGACCAGCACGCAGGGAATACCGGCAGCGCCCGCGTCGAGGGTCCCCTTCAGGATTT
Source organism: Actinomycetota bacterium (assembly GCA_046082705.1). GTDB lineage: Bacteria > Actinomycetota > Acidimicrobiia > Acidimicrobiales > Ilumatobacteraceae > F1-20-MAGs119. The sequence continues at coordinate 4,259 of JBJTYJ010000146.1, forward strand.
CATCGGGAGCTTTGTCGCCGCCGAGTGCGTCGACCGCAACGGGAAGATTCACGAGGCGAGACTAGGCGACTTCGACGGCGGTACGACCCTTGTACCAACCGCAACCACCACACACCACGTGCGGCTTCTTTGCCGCGCCACAACGGGGGCACACGCTGCGCGACGGAACTTCCATGCGCATGTTCGCGGACTTGCGGCTGTGGGTCTTGGCCTTCGACTTCTTTTTCTTTGGTACAGCCACGATGGTCTCCGTTGGACGTCTTTCTCAGCCCCGAGAGGTTATCGGCGCGACGGGACTTTGCGCCCACCCACACTCAGCGGTCGTCAAGGCGCTCGCGCAGAGTCTCGAGGGCGGCCCAACGGGGGTCCGAGGCACCGACCGTGCAGCCACAGTCGGCCTCGGCAGGGTTCGACTTGTCTGCCCCGCAGACTGGACACAGCCCGGGACAGTCGGCGCGACAGAGGGGTGCGTCGGGCAGGGCGAGAAGCAGGTGCTCCCGCACGAGCGGCGCGAGAAGCAACTGCTCGCCCGCGAGTGGATAGGCATCGGGGTCGGTGATCTCGCGCTGGTACAACTCGCCGATCTCGACGTTGACCGTGTCACACACTTCGGAGAGACAACGCCGACACGTGTCGTGGTACGCGGCCGAGACCGTGCCACGCACGACGATTCCGGTGTTCGTGGATTCGAGATGAAACGCGATGGGTACGTCTTGCGTCGCGATGCGATCGTCACCGAGTTCGAGAAGGTCGCTGTCAACGGCAACGGCGATGTCCTTGACGTTGCCGACACGCCGCAGCACCTCGGCGACGTTGACGACGAGACCCGAGAGTGGAGATGTCACGACGACTCGCGGACGCTCAGAAGCGGTCTTGGTCGAAGAACCCCTGGATCTCGCCCGAGGGATCGGTCGGCTGCGGTTCGTCGGTCTCGGTTCGGTTGCCGATGGAAAGACGTTGGCGTCCCGTCGCCACGGTCTTCATGAGGCGGTCGAGCAGGATCTCGAAGCTGCCGAGTCGCTGGTCGAGGAAGTCTTCGGTCTCCATGCGCAGACGACGCGCGTCGGCCTCGGCGTTCTCGACGACGGTTCGCGCCCGGGATTCGGCGGCACGAACGACTTCGGTGCGCTGCACCATGCGCTCGGCCTGCACACGTGCGGCCTCGATGATTTCATCGGCTTCGCGACGCGCCTTGTTGACGAACTCCTGTTTTTCGCGCAGCATCCACCGCGCCTGTCGCAGTTCCTCGGGCAGTCGCGCAAGCGCATCTTCGAGGATTTCGATGATCTCGTCGCGGTCGATGCGCGGCGTGCTGGAGAGCGGCATGTTCGGAGCCGACGCGATGATGTCGAGAGCGCGTCGCATGAGGGCCTCGGCATCGCCCATTTGGGGTTCTACGGGTTGTTGGTCGAAGTCGTCGTAACCGTCGTCGTAGCTCATGAGAACATCTCCTTCAGCGCCGCAGTGACGTTGTTCGGCACCATGGACGAAGGGTCGCCACCATACTGGGCGATCTCGCGGACGAAGCGGCTGCTCACCGACGAACGCTCGGGACTGCACGGCAGGTAGACGGTGGGAACGCCGGCAACCGCCAGGTTCGTGTGGGCCATCTGCTGTTCGATCTCGAAGTCACCCGAGTTGCGCAGTCCCTTCACGATGAAGTCGACGTCGGTGGCCTTGGCGGCATCGACCGCGAGACCGGGAAACGCCTTGACCGAGTACTTCCCGGCGCACGGGCCGTCGGCTAGTGCGCCGTTGATGAGTTGGATGCGCTGTTCGACCGTGAAGACCCCACCGTGTTTCTCGGGGTTGTGAAGAATGGCGATGACGACGTGACCGAAGAGTCGGGACGCCTGTTCGATCACGTCGACGTGACCGAGATGTATCGGGTCAAAACTGCCCGGATAAAGAACCTTCGCCATGTACCGACAACGGTACAACCGCACAATCACGACCCGTCGGCATTCACCCCTTCGCGGACGAAAAACCCCACCGTTGTGCGCCCGTAGTCGCGCCGCCGGACCGCCTCCCAGCCACTTGGCACCTCGTCGTGCACCGCAGCCCGCGTCTCGGTCTCGATGACGAGCACGACCGAGGGAGGTGCCGCCTCGGCCGCCGAAAAAATCTCGTTCCAATGCGGGAAGCCGTAAGGCGGATCGGCGAGGACCAGCGTCGCATCGACGAGTTCTTCCCTGAGACGCAGGGCACCCGCAGCAGTCACGTCGCGGACGACGTCGAGCTGAACGACACGGGACACGTCGCCGATTCCGAGCGCGTCGATGTTCCCCTTCATCACACCGAGAGCACGACGGTCGTTTTCCACGAATGTGCACCGCGCGGCCCCGCGCGACAGTGCCTCGATACCGAGTGCACCGGAACCCGCAAAGAGGTCGACAACGACCGCGCCATCGACGGCATCGAGACTGCCGAGTGCATTGAATACCGCTTCGCGCACCTTGTCGGTTGTCGGCCGCGTCGCGTCACCTTCGGGGCCGTCGATGCGGCGACCCCGCAACTCGCCCGCAACCACACGCATGTGTGCAGTCTGTCAGGCAATAATCGGACCGTGCAGCAACCACCGTCCGAGAGCATCTGCGTCGACTGTGGCGGAGTTGCCCACCTACTCACTCCCCCACGCGAGGACGGAACGTGGTTGGTCGGCGATGTCATCACCTACCGCTGCCGGGATTGCCGCGATCGATGGGACATCATCCTCGAGAGCGACGACGTCGACCCACCCGACGCCTGATTTTCGACTACTCAATTTCTGACGAGTCAATTTCTGACAACAAAGTCCTCGCGGCCGCGATCCTCGATGAAGAGTCGCACCTCGTCGCGTATCTCGGGATGGGCCGTGAGGTCGGTGTCGTCGCCGACGAGATCGATTGCGACGTCGCGGGCCGCCTCGATGAGATCGCGGTCGGTCTTCAACGATGCGAGTTTGAGGTCATCGCTACCGCCGCTCTGACGCTTGTCCATGATCGTTCCTTCACCGCGCAACTGCAGGTCGACTTCGGCCAGTTCGAATCCGTCGGTCGAGGCGACGAGTGCCTCGATACGTGGCTTCATCTCCGCGATCAGTTCGTCGTCGGACAGTCGTGTGACGAGCCAACAGGTCGATGCCTTCTGTCCACGGCCGACGCGGCCGCGCAACTGGTGCAACTGCGCGATGCCGAATCGGTCGGCGTCGAGGATGACCATCTGGGTCGCATTCGGCACGTCGACTCCAACTTCGATGACCGTCGTGGCGACGAGCACATCAAGATCGGCACGACGGAAGGAATCCATCACTGCGTCTTTCTCGGCGGACTTCATACGACCATGCATGAGCCCGATGCGTAGGCCCGACAATTCCCCGTCTCGGAGTTCGGCGAAGGTCGCCTCGGCCGACGCAGCCTCGAGCTTCTCGCTCGCTTCGATGAGCGGACACACCACGTACACCTGGTCCCCGCGACCAACGGCATCTCGAACCGCGGACCACATCGCGCCCGTTTCGGCTTCACCTGAAACCGAGTGCGTGACGATGGGAGTACGGCCCGGTGGCATCTCATCGAGCACGCTGACATCGAGGTCTCCGAAGATCGTCAACGCGGCCGTGCGCGGAATCGGTGTCGCCGTCATGACCAGGGTGTCGGGACGGATCTCCGACATTTCGCGCAATCTCGCCCGTTGCTCCACGCCGAAACGATGCTGTTCATCCACCACCACCGCACCGAGCGACTTGAACTCGATCCCCTTCTGTATGAGGGCATGGGTTCCGATTGCGATGTCGATCGATCCGTCGGCCAGTCCGGCAACGACACGACGACGTTGTTCACCGGTGACGCGGTTCGTCAGTAGCTCCACTCGCACCGGCCGGTCGCCGAAGAGGTTTTCGGAGTCGGAGACGACGAGGCCGCCGAGCAATCGCGCGACTCCCGCAAAGTGTTGTTCGGCGAGGACTTCGGTCGGAGCCATCAAAGCGCCTTGGTAACCACCTTCTACGGCGGTCAACAACGTCGCAACGGCGACGACGGTCTTGCCGCTACCCACATCGCCCTGCAGGAGTCGATTCATCGGCACGGTCCGCGACATGTCGGCGGTGACTTCGTCGATGACACGACGCTGCGCCGACGTCAACGGAAACGCAAGATTCTCGATGAACTGCTCGACGAATACACCACGGGTCGAATGAGAGATTCCACGCGCGGACTGTTCGATGCGTTTCTTTTCCCGCACCAGATAGGTCTGCACGCGCAACAATTCGTCGAAGGCAAGCCGGCGTCGCGCACTTTCCATTTCGTCCATCGAGGTCGGCAAGTGGATCGTCTTCATCGCATCGAAGCGGGGCACGAGTCCGTGTTTCTGGCGCACCGCTTCCGGCACCGGATCGACGACACCCCGTGGAGCACATTTGTGCAGCGCGGTCTCGACCCACTTCGCCATCTCCCATGTCTTCACCCCGTTGTCGCCGCTCTGTGGGTAGATGGGCACGATGCGACCGGTGCGGTCGCCGATCAGGTCGACGATGGGGTTCGTCATTTGCAGCGCACCCCGGTACGTGTCGGGTTTGCCCCACACCGAAATTGTGAGACCCGAATACAGCTGTCGACTGCGCCACGGTTGATTGAAGAAGGTGAGGGTGAACTTGCCCGTGTCGTCACCCACGCGAACGGTGACCATGGTTTTCCTGTTGCGTGTGGTTCGCTTGTCGACCGACAACACGTCGACAAGGACCAACGCCGATGCACCCGGAGCGAGGTCGCGGACCCGACACTCCTGCGTACGGTCGACCCATCTGCGCGGGTAGTACATGAGCAAGTCGAGGACGTTGTCGACGTCCAATGCGTGGAGGTCGGCGAGACGCTTTTCGCCGATGCCCTTGAAACTGTCGAAGTTCTTGGCCTGCAGTTCGGCGAGGGTCAATGGACCCGTGCCGGGCTCTTCCGCGGGTTTGGCTTTTCTACTCGACACCGAACAAGTATGGATACAGCGGTTGGCCACCGTGGTGGACCTCGACAGCGATGTCCGGGTGGTGCTCTGCCATCCACGCCGACAATTCGGCCGTCATTTCGGCCGTCGCATCGGTTCCCGCCAACACCGTCAGGATTTCCCGGTCGGGAGAAATGAGGTGGTCGAGCAGTTGGGTCGTGGCAGCGCGCCAGGTTCCGCCGATCGCGACGATCCCGTCGCCGCGGACGATGCCGATCCAGTCGCCGGTTGTGATGGGGCCCGCGTCGCTGTCGGTATCGCGGACGGCCTGGGTGATTTCACCCGTCGCCACACTTGCGGCAGCAGCACTCATTTCGCGCGCATTGTGTTCGGCCGACGCCTCGGGGTCGTACAGCACGAGAGACGCGAGCGCCTCGGGCATCGAACACGACGGCACGACACGCACTTCTTTTTTCGTCAGCTCGCCAACTTGGTTGGCCACCGGGATGATGTTCTTGTTGTTCGGCAACAGAACGATTTGGTTCGCGTTCATGCGCTCGACGGCGTCGAGAAGTTCGGCCGTCGAGGGATTCAGCGACTGTCCGCCGGATACGACGCCATGAACACCAAGTTGGCCGAACAGTTCGGCAATGCCATCGCCGCTGGCGACTGCGACCACGGCGCACGTCACGGGCGGCAGCGAACTCGAGTGCTGACCCGCATACCCGGGATGACCGGCGCGTGCGGGATGAATGACGTCGCCGGCCTCGACGCCGAGTTCGGCCTCCCGTTTGGCATGTTCGTCGGCAACTTCCTCGAACAGATCGGTGACGCGAATGGCCCGTGGACGACCACCCAGTTCGAGCGGCGCCTCGATCGCTGCACCAATGTCGTTCGTGTGGATGTGGCAGTTGTAAAGACCTTCGCCACCGACGACGACGATGGAGTCTCCGATACGACCCCACGCTTCCATGAACTCACGGTGTTGGGTGTCTTCCAGGTCGAGGAGGAACATGACCTCGTAACGCAGCTCGCTGACGTCGACTCCGTCGTCGGACGAGCGATGCGTAACCGACTCGAGCGTGGCGAGATCGGGACCCGCCGATTCGTCGGGATCGGGCAGAGCCTCACCGGTCACCACGTGAAGGAACGAGTCGAGAAGCAGCAGATAACCCGCACCACCCGCATCGACCACGCCTGCCTGTTTCAGCACGGGCAGCATCTCGGGCGTACGGCGCAACGCGTCGCCACCGGCTTCGCGCGCGGCACGCAGAACCGACGCAAGGTCGCCGCCCGTGGTTGCATGCGCGGCCGCGGCATCTGCCGACTCGCGAACGACGGTCAGAATGGTTCCTTCGATCGGCTTCAACACGGCTTCGTACGCCGACTTCGACGCGGCGCGGAGTCCATCGGCGAGCCGCGGCGCGCCGACGCCCGAAGCGTCCGATGGCGCGAACGTTGCGGCGAGGCCGCGCAAGACCTGCGACAGGATCACTCCGCTGTTTCCTCGCGCACCCATCAGCGCGCCGTGGCTGATCCCACCACACACCGTCTCGAACGACAGCCCCAACTTCGCAACGCGACCATCGACTTCGGCAACGACCGCATCGAGGGTTCGTGCCATGTTCGTTCCGGTGTCGCCGTCGGGCACCGGATAGACGTTCAGGCGGTTGATCGCCGATTGATGGCGGCGGATCGTCTCTCGGAACGTGGCGACGACGTCGCGGATTTGCTCGGCAGAGAGCTGGTCGGGGCCAGGCACGGGGCAGATCGTAATGATTCGACGCGCCGCGGGCGTTCCCCTTCTCGAATTGGGACTTCCCAAATTTGCTCCCGTTGTCGTCGGGAATCAGGTTCCGGCTGGTTGGGCCTCGGAAGGTGCGCTGTTAGCCTCATCTTTCATGTCGGCTAAGTGTCAGGTCTGCGGTAAGGGCCCCTCGTGGGGCATGTCGGTGTCGCACTCGCATGTGCGCACCAAGCGCCGCTGGAACCCGAACATCCAGCGCATCCGCGCGCTCGTCGGTGGCGCACCCAAGCGTCTCTACGTGTGCACCGGTTGCATCAAGTCCGGCAAGGTCGTCAAGGCCGGCCGCTAGTCCGCCGCGACCAAAGTCTGAGAGACTGAACCGCATGCAAGGGATCATCAAGGCGTACGACCCGGGTTCGGGCGACGGCATTGTCATCAGTGACAAAGATCTCAGCGAGTACAACCTCGCCCCCACCGCGCTCGAGGGCTCGATCTTCCGCTTGTTGCGGCAGGGCCAACGCGTGGTTTTCACCCTCGATTCCGAGGGTCGGGCAACCGGACTGAGCCTCGGTTCCGAGTCCGACATGGGCACCCCCGGTTTCTGACCGGTTCACCCGAAGTTCTCGCCGCAGCCCCTCAGGGTTTATCGTTTTCCCACCGAGTTTTTCCGCTGGAAAATTTCGGTACCCCCGATCGAAAATCCCGCCAAGGAGGACGCGTGAGCGCCACCACCAAGAACGCCAAATTGCAGCAATGGGTCAAGGACTGGGCTGGAGTTCTCGAGCCGAAGGACATCTACTGGTGTGACGGGAGCGCAGGAGAGTACGACCGTCTCTGTCAACTGCTCGTCGATGCGGGAACGTTCACAAAGCTCGACGAGGCAAAGCGTCCGAACAGTTACTGGGCACACTCTGACCCGGGTGACGTTGCGCGAGTTGAAGACCGCACGTTTATCTGCTCGCAGGATGCGGCCGATGCCGGCCCGAACAACAACTGGCGCAAGCCCGAAGAAATGCGTCAGGAACTGACGACGCTGTACAAGGGCGCGATGAAGGGCCGCACGATGTACGTCGTGCCCTTCTCGATGGGACCGCTCGGCTCACCAATCGCCCACATCGGCGTGCAGCTCACCGACTCGGCCTACGTCGCGGTCAGCATGCGCATCATGACGCGTATGGGCCAGGGCGCACTCGATGTCCTCGGCGACGACCAGTGGGTGCCTTGCGTGCACTCGGTCGGTGCGCCTCTCGCAGCGGGTCAGCAAGATTCGGCCTGGCCGTGCAACCCCGACAACAAGTACATCGTCCACTTCCCCGAGACGCGCGAAATCTGGAGCTACGGCTCGGGGTACGGTGGCAACGCATTGCTGGGCAAGAAGTGCTTCGCATTGCGCATCGCCTCGGTGATGGCTCGCGACGACGGCTGGCTCGCCGAGCACATGCTGATCCTCAAGCTCACGAACCCGACAGGCGTTGCCAAGTACATCGCGGCAGCGTTCCCGTCGGCGTGCGGAAAGACCAACCTCGCGATGCTCGTTCCGACAATTCCGGGCTGGAAGGCCGAGACCATCGGTGACGACATCTGTTGGATGAAGTTCGGGGAGGATGGTCGCCTGTACGCGATCAATCCCGAGGCCGGCTTCTTCGGCGTTGCACCGGGCACCGGCTACGACACCAACGCGAACGCAATGGAAACCCTGTGGGGCAACTGCCTGTTCACGAACACCGCGCTCACGCCCGACGGCGACGTGTGGTGGGAAGGAATGAGCGACGATGCGCCTGCTCGCGCAACCGACTGGCGTGGCAACTCATGGACGCCGGAAACCGAAACGCCTGCGGCGCACCCGAACGCTCGCTTCACGGCACCGGCATCGCAGTGCCCGTCGATCGCGTCCGAGTGGGAAGACCCTCGCGGTGTGCCGATCTCGGCAATCCTTTTCGGCGGTCGTCGTCGCACCACCGTTCCGCTGGTGACCCAGGCGTTCGACTGGGCGCACGGAGTGTTTCTCGGTTCGATCATGGCCTCGGAAACAACGGCGGCCCAGGCCGGCGCCGTGGGCAAGTTGCGCTTCGACCCCATGGCGATGTTGCCGTTCTGCGGTTACAACATGGCCGACTACTTCGGTCACTGGTTGCGTGTCGGCTCGCGCGGCAAGGCGGAGAACCTGCCGCAGATCTTCTTCGTCAACTGGTTCCGCCGTGACGAAGATGGTCGCTTCCTGTGGCCCGGTTACGGCGAGAACAGCCGCATTCTCAAGTGGGTGTTCGAGCGTGTCGACGGTTCCGCGAAGGCCGTCGAGACACCGATCGGATTCCTACCGACACCGGCCGACCTCGACACCAGCGGTTTGTCGGTCAACGCGGCCGACCTCGACACGATTCTCTCCGTCGATGTCACCGGCTGGCGCGAGGCGATCCCGCAGATTCGCGAGCACTACGCCGCGTTCGGGCCGAAGCTGCCGAA
>JBJTYJ010000147.1:0-5328 GCA_046082705.1 Actinomycetota bacterium
GAAGTGGTGATGCCACCCGCACCGAGGATTGTCACGTTGGCGCCGAGCAGGTTGCGCCCGACGGGACCGGTCCATTCGTCTTGCCGCGCGTAGTTGCCGACGTTGCGCATGCCGGCCAGCAACAGCGTCAGCGCGTGCTCGGCAACCGGCTCGGCGTACACACCCTTGCCGCAGGTCCATCGTCGCGACTCGTCGACAAGGTGCACGAACCGCTCGACTCCGGCCCAGGGAAGCTGCACCCACTCGACGTGCGGGTTCGCATCGAGGACGTCGCCGAGTTCCTGCGCCGCGGTGGGTGACGCCCAGACAAGGCCCTGTGCCCGCCCGATGTCGACGAGCTCTCCCCCGCCCGCAACGACGGCGTCGCGCACCCAGTCGGGGGCCGAGTCGGGTCCAACGGCAATGGCGGGTGATTCGGGCATTCGGTTTCTTTGTTCAGTTGCCGGCGAGTTTGCGCTGGCGGCGGTTGCCGATCACGGTTCCTGCCACCATCAGGCTGACGCTCGCGATGAGGAGCATCGTCGCCAAGACGTTGATCTGCGGTGGGATCTTCACGCGTGATGCGCCGAAGATCTGAAGCGGGAACGTGACGAGAGAACCCGCGTTGAAGAACGTGATGATGAAGTCGTCGATCGACAGCGCGAACGACAGCAGGGCCGCGGCGAGAATGCCCGGCAGGATCAGCGGGAACGTGATCTTCCAGAACGCCCGCGATGGCGTGGCGCCAAGATCCATCGCTGCCTGTTCAAGCGTCCAGTCGAAGCCGCGGATGCGCGCGCGAACCGTCACGGCCACGAACGAAATCTGGAACATGATGTGGGCGATGATCACCGTGATGTAACCGAAGTCGACTCCCCTGTTCAGGAACAGGGTCGCAAGTGACGAACCAAGAACGATCTCGGGCGACGTGAGCGGCAAGACGAGAAAGAGGTTGATTCCGCCGCTGCCCTTGAACTTGTAGCGACTGAGGGCCAGCGCAATCAGCGAGCCGAGGATGGTTGCGCAGAACGTGGAGACGAGCGCGATGCGCAGGCTCACCCACAGCGCGCTCGTCAGTTCCGACTCGGCAAACGGCTTTGCCCAGTTGTCGAGGGTAAAGCCCTGCCACTTGATGTTGTACTTGCCCTTCGGGGCGTTGAACGAGAAGATCACGATCACGAGGATCGGCAGGAAGATGTAGAAGAGGCCGAGGCCCGCCACACCGTTGATCAACCGCTGGCCGATGCGTTGCCGCCGCGAGAACGCCGTCATGCGAGGCCCCGTTCATTGAGGATCTGTCTCATGCCAGATCCTCTGTCCCCATGAACTTGGTGTAGACGAGGACGGCAATCGTGATGATGAACATCAAGACGAACGACATCGCGGATGCAACGGGATAGTTCAACTGGCGCAGGAACTGGTCTTGAATCGAGTTGCCGATCATCGTCGTCTGCGGGTTGCCAAGGAACTGCGCGTTCACGAAGTCACCGGCGGCCGGAATGAACACGAGAAGGCTGCCCGCGAAGATGCCGGGCAGGGCGAGCGGTACGACGATCTTGCGGAACGCTGCGGATGCCGATGAATACAGATCCATGGCTGCATCGACGAGGCGCGGGTCGATCTTCTCCAAGCTGACGTAGATGGGCAACACCATGAACGGCAGGAAGTTGTAGGTGAGACCACCGATGACGGCAGCGGGCGTGTTGAGCAACTTGCCGTTGTCCATGATGTTCAACGACTCGAAGACACCGGTGAGGCCCAGGTTGTCGATGATCGACACGACCGGTCCCTCGTCGGCAAGGATGTTGCCCCACGCGAGCGTTCTGATGAGATACGACGTGAAGAACGGAATGACGACGAGACCCAGCAGAATGTTGCGGTACTTGCCGCCGCGAAACGCGATCACGTACGCCAACGGGAACCCGATGAGAATCGTCAGCAACGTGGCGACGCCCGCGTAACCGAAACTGCGCAGGAACTGTGGACGGAATTCCGTGAGCGCGACGCGGTAGTTATCCCACTCCCACGTGAACGACGGAAAGAAGTCGAACCGACTCTCCTTGCTGGACAGCGACATGACGACCATCGACCACAGCGGTGCCAGAAAGAACAGGCTGAGCCACAAAATTCCGGGCTTGAGCAGTCCGTAGGGCGCGAGCGCCCGTCGCGTCTCGAGCCCACCAACGAAGGCCACCATGACGAGGCCGATGACCGTCGCCAACATTGCGGCAGCGACGATTGCCGATGAGGGCCCCGTTACCCAGCCGGCACCAAGGGCGATCGCACCCAGTGACAGGGCAAACATGACGCCCAGCCCGACGCGCTCGGGTCGCGATGCGACCGTGGCGAGTCGGGCCGTTGCGTTCACGTGTGTTGTGGGTTCCCGATCAGGCGCCGGTAATCGCGGCGAACGCCTCGTCGAACTTGGCTTCTTCCTCTTCGGCGAGTGCACCCCAGCTCTGCAGTCGTGCGACCGTCGCATCGTCGGGGAACAACAGCGGGTCCTCGGCGAGCGCTGCGGCCTCGCCACCCATCTTCACGAGTTCGTCCTGCACACCCTTGACCGGCGACATGTACTGCACGTACGCGGTGATCTTGGCCGCGTTCACCGAGTCGTAGACGTAGTCCATCCACTTCGCAACCGCATCACCGTTCTCGGAACCCTTGACCCAGATCATGGTGTCGAACCAGTTGGTTCCGCCCTCTTCGGGGATGATGAATTTCACGTCGGGGTTGTCCTTCGTCAGCTGCAACACGTCACCCGACCAGGCAACACAGGCTGCAAAGTTGCCGGCGCTCAGATCGTCGACGTAGTCGTTGCCGGTGAAAGCGCGGATCTGGCCGTCGTTCTTGGCCTTTTCGACCTTGTCGAAGGCTTCTGCTGCTTCGTCGAAAGTGCTGATCTCCGAGATGTTCTTGCCGAGACCCATCAGCACGAGACCCATCGTGTCGCGCATTTCGGTGAGCATTCCGATCTTGCCCTTGAACTCCGGTGCGAAGAGATCCTCGACGCTCTTCAGTTCGCGGCCCGTTGCTTTCATGTTGTAAGCGATACCGGCAACACCCGTCTGCCATGGGAGGTTGTACTCCTGGTCCTTGTCCCACGGTTGGCCCTTCAAGTCGTCGCGCAGATTGGCGATGTTGGGAATCTTGTCGACGGGCAGTTTTTGCGCCCAACCCAACTGCACGTACCGCGCAGCCATCCAGAAGGTCGGGGCGATGATGTCGGGGTTGATCTTGTCGCCCTTGGAGAGCGAAGGCTGAACCTTGGCGAAGTACTCGTTGTTGTCGTTGTAGGCCTCGGTGTACTTCAGCGAGACACCGCTTGCCTCTTGGAACAACTTGACCGTTTCCTCGTCAATGTAGAGCGGCCAGTTCTCGAAGAAGAGCGAGTTGCCACCTCCGCCGCCGCCCGAGCCACCGTCATCGCCACCACACGCGGCGAGAAGTGCGGGCAGCGAAAGCGCACCGGCACCCGCCGCGCCCGAACGAATGAGGAACTGACGACGATTCAACTTGGCTGCCATGGTTCCGCCTTTCCTGGGTGGTTGTTGAGAGATTATTCGGATTCGGCGGCGCGCTACAGCGACGCCTCGATCGAGTCGACATTCGTGGTGGTTGCGCCCGCGACGCTCGGCCAGCCGTCGAGAACAAACGGCGCGTCGGCGTTCCACGACAGCCAGACGGTCGAGTCGGGACGCAAGAAGGGCAGGTCGGCGTCGCCCGCCACCAGCGCGGTGACCTCGGTGTCGTTGGCCAGTCGCGCAACGACGCGCACGGATGCGCCCTGGAAAACGATGTCGGTGACCGTCGCGGATAACGATTCGCCCGCGTGCTGGGTTGCCGACACGTGCAGGTGCTCGGGTCGCAACATGACGGTGACCTGTTCACCGGGCGTCAGCGCAACGTCGGCATTCACGTGGTCGGACTTCACTGTGATGCGGCCACCGCCCCAGAAGTCGAACGACGCGCCGGCCGAGTCACCCTGTGCCACGACGGCCGGGAGCAGGTTGGCCGAGCCGATGAACCCGGCGACGAACAGCGACTGGGGACGCTTGTAGATGTCGGTCGCGGTACCGATCTGTTCGACGACACCCTGGCTCATGACCGCGATGCGGTCGCTCATCGTCAGGGCTTCACCCTGGTCGTGGGTGACGAAGACGAATGTGATCTCGACCTCGCGCTGGATGCGCTTCAGTTCGATCTGCATCGCCTCGCGCAACTTCAAGTCGAGTGCGGCGAGTGGTTCGTCGAGAAGCAACGCGCTCGGGTAGTTGACGAGGGCCCGTGCGAGCGCAACGCGCTGCTGCTGGCCGCCCGACAACTGCGCCGGTCGACGATTGGCAAATTCAGACAGGCGCACGACGTCGAGCATGTCGGAGACGCGCTTTTTCGTCTCGGCCTCGTCGAGTTTCTTGCTGCGCGGGCCGAAGGCGATGTTGTCGGCAACGGTCATGTGCGGGAAGAGTGCGTACTGCTGGAAGACGGTGTTCACGTTGCGCTTGTACGGCGGCACGGTCGAAACATCGACGCCTTCCAAGAGCACCCGCCCCGACGACGGTTGCTCGAACCCCGCGATCATTTTGAGGGTGGTGGTTTTGCCACAGCCCGAGGGGCCGAGCATCGCGAAAAATTCTCCGCGGCCGATCGAAAAGTCGGCATTGTCGACCGCGACGAACGACCCGTACTGCTTGCGCACCTGGTCGAGGCGAATGACGTTGGCGTTCACACCATCGGCGGCAGGCGAAGCGCCGTCGCTCACCTCGTGTCCCTCTCCCCAGACATTGGAACGAGCGTAACACCGGGCGTACGATCAGCCGTGATGACCGACTCGTCAGCGTCCACGCCGCAGAGTGGCCCCGTGCGCCTCGACGCCACCGACCAACGCATCATCGAACAGTTGCAGGCCGACGGTCGTCTCCCCTACACGCAACTCGGCGCAGCCGTCGGCCTGTCGGAGGCCGCCGTGCGGCAACGCGTTCAGCGCCTGATCACGAGCGGCGTCATCCAGGTTGCCGCGGTCACCAACCCGCTGATGGTTGGCCGGCGCCGCATGGCGTTGATCGGCATTTCCACGACGGGCCCGACCGACGGTATCGGCGACACGCTGCGCGCGATCGAGACGATCGAATATCTCGTGGTCACCGCGGGCAAGTACGACTTTCTCGCCGAAGTCGTGGTGCGCGACGAATCAGAACTTCTCGAAGTCACCAATGCGATACGCGCCGTTCACGGAGTCGTCACCACCGAGACGTTCGTCTACCTCGACATTGCCAAGCAGACGTACACGTACGGCGTTCACTGAACGCCGCGCTGTCAGCTGTCGAGGTTTGCCATCACGTGCTTGAT
>JBJTYJ010000148.1:0-3050 GCA_046082705.1 Actinomycetota bacterium
GTGGTCGGCCTTCTTCGCCCGTTGTTTGGTGCGCGAGGCTTCGCCGCCCGTGAGGATGATGATGTCGGCGCGACCCGCCTGAATGTCGAGCGCCGCCGAATTGACGAGCGTCTGGGGTGTGTTGCCGCCGTTGGCGCTGAGGCCGTACTGCCTCGCAGTGATGCCGAGGTTGCGCGCAACGAACCACGCAGGGTTGCCGTACTTCCACGACAACAACGCCACCACGCGCAGCGCATCGACGTCGGGCACGTTCGACAGCCCGGCATCGGCGGCGGCAAGACGAATCGCTTCGGCCATCAAAGTGGCCGGGTCGGCGGCTGTGTCGAACGACGCAGCCCGCGGGTCCTCGGGTCGCTGCAAAAACTGTCCACAACCGACGAGAACGGGGGTGCGCGGATCAAGAGCCATGCCCGAAGGTTATGCGCTGCGCGACCCCTGCCTCCTATGCTCAACGGCGTGTCAGGCGCGACTTTCCACATTGCCATCGGTGCCGACCATGCGGGCTTCGAACTCAAGCAACACCTCATCGCATTCCTCTCGGCCGCGGGCCACAAAGTCGACGACCTCGGCACGCATTCGACGGAGAGTTGCGACTACCCGCCGATCTGTGCAGCGGTCGGTCGTGCGGTGCGCGACGGCAAGGCAGACCTCGGCATCGTGCTGGGTGGCAGCGGCCAGGGGGAACAGTTGGCGGCCAACAAGGTGCGCGGTGTGCGTGCCGCGCTGTGCAACTGCCTCTACACAGCCAAGATGGCGCGTTCGCACAACAATGCCAACGTCTTGTCGATGGGCGCTCGCGTCGTCGGCGTCGGCCTCGCCGAAGAGATCGTCACGACGTTCCTCGCGACGTCGTTCGAAGGCGGTCGTCACGAGCGGCGCGTCGCGCAGTTGGCCGAAATCGAAGAGCAAGAGTCGAAATAGCACGAGTCGAGACCGAAAGGCGCGAAGGAACCCCCATGTCGCAAACGAAGAAGAGCCTGCGCGGAATCGTCCATGCCGCCGCCGCGAACTGGGCATCGGAACTCGGTGGTGACGACCCCGTGTTCGACCTCATCGATCGCGAAGTCGAACGCCAGATCACCGGCCTGCAGCTCATCGCAAGCGAGAACTTCACGTCACCCGCGGTCATGCGAGCAACGGGTTCGGTGCTGACGAACAAGTACTCCGAGGGTTACCCGGGCAAGCGCTACTACGGCGGCAACGCCGTCGTCGACGACATTGAGTCGATCGCGATCGATCGCATCAAGCAGTTGTTCGGTGCCGAGCATGCGAACGTGCAGCCCCACTCGGGTGCTAGCGCCAACATGGCGGTGTACCTGGCGTTGCTGAACCCCGGCGACACCGTCCTTGGCCTCAGCCTCGACCACGGCGGCCACCTCACGCACGGCTCTCCCGTCAACGCGAGCGGCATCCTCTACAACTTCGTTTCCTACAAAGTGTCCAGCGGCGAAGAGCGCATCGACATGAACGAGGTGCGTGACCTTGCTTTGAAGCACCGGCCAAAAATGATCGTTGCCGGAACCACGTCGTACACGCGGCGACTCGAGCCCGAGCCGTTCAAGAAGATCGCCGACGAAGTCGGCGCGCTTCTCATGTTCGACATCGCACACTTGGCGGGCCTCGTCGCGGGCGGGGCACATCCGAATCCCGTGCCGTACGCCGACGTCGTGACCTTCACGACGCACAAAACGCTGCGTGGTCCACGTGGTGGCTGCATTCTCTGCAAGGCCGAGCACGCCCAGAAGATCGACAAGGGAATCTTCCCGGGTACGCAGGGTGGGCCACTCGAAAATGCGATCGCCGCGAAGGCTATTGCATTCGGCGAGGCACTCACACCGATGTTCCGTGAGTACGCGCACCAGATCGTGAAGAACGCCAGCGCGCTCGCGGGTGCTCTCGCACGTCAGGGATTCCGTCTCGTTTCCGGCGGCACCGACAACCACATGATGGTCGTCGACCTCACGCCGTTCGATGCCGACCTCACCGGCAAGGAAGCGCAGCTCGTTCTCGACGAAGCAGGAATAACCCTGAACAAGAACACCATCCCGAACGACCCGCGCAGTCCCTTCGTCACCTCTGGTGTGCGCATCGGCACCCCGTCGGTCACGACTCAGGGCATGAAGGAAGCCGAGATGGAACAGATCGCCGAGCTCATCGCCACGGCGCTGCGCAACCGCACCGATGTGGCGGCAATCGCTGACGTCCGCGCTCGTGTGGCGGCACTCTGCGCTCGTTTCCCCGTCTACGCAACGGCCTGAAACGACCCACTGCGGCGAACAAAGTTCTAGTGTCGTAGTGGAATGGGTGACACCACCGGCTTCGTCGTCGTCGCGATTGCGGCGGCTCTCGCGACGTTTGCAGCGACCCCGGTCGTGATGCGAATCGCCGAACGGCGCCAGTGGATGGCCCAGCCCGACCCGCGCAAGGTTCACTCCACGCCCACACCCGACGTCGGCGGTATTGCGCTACTCATTGGCATTCTCGTTGCGCTCCTGCTCGCATGGCAGATGGACAGGTTCGACCCATTGTTCCGTGGCAACTCCGAAACCCTCGGTGTCGTCATCGCCGCCGTTTTCATCTGCGGTCTCGGACTGTTCGACGACATTCGCGAGATATCTGCACCCGCGAAGGTGGCCGGCACGGTTGTTGTCGGAGTGGTTCTCGTGTGGGCCGGCGTGACGATGTTCTACTTCCGCGTTCCGTACTTCGACGTATTCGTGTTGTCGAACGACTGGATTCCTCTCGTGACCATTCTGTGGTTGCTCGTGATGACCGAGGCGATCAATTTGATCGATGGCCTCGACGGCCTCGCCGCGGGAATCGTCGCGATCGCGTCGGCTGCGTTCTTCGTGTACAGCCGGCACCTCGGCGATCTCGGCTTGCTTGCCGAGCCCAACATCGGCCCGCTCATTGCCGCAATCACGTGCGGAGCGTGTGTGGGTTTCCTGCCGCACAACTTCAACCCAGCGAAGATCTTCATGGGCGACAGTGGTGCGCTGCTGCTCGGCTTGATGCTCGCGATTTCGACGAGTGTGGTCGGAGGTCGCGCC
>JBJTYJ010000149.1:0-9346 GCA_046082705.1 Actinomycetota bacterium
AAGCGACTCATCGACCACGGCTTCCACGCACCCACCGTCAGTTTCCCCGTGGCGGGCACGTTGATGGTCGAACCAACGGAAAGCGAAGAGAAGTCCGAGCTCGACCGCTTCATCGAGGCGATGCTGGCGATACGTGCGGAAATCGCCGAGGTCGAGGCCGGACGCACCACCATCGACGACTCCCCCCTTCGCCATGCACCGCACACCGTCGCGGATGCAACCGCCGACTGGACGCGTACCTACGACCGCGGACTCGGGCTCTACCCGACCGCGCGGACCGTCGGGCGGTCGTATTTCCCGCCCGTCTCGCGCATCGACGCAGCCGCCGGTGACCGCAACCTGGTCTGCTCGTGCACACCACTCGAGGAATACGCCGCCTCGAACGGAATAGCCTGAGCCCCATGAACCAGGACGGCGAAGCATCGAATCCTCTCGCAGGCCTGGAAGACCTCGTCGCCATCCTGCTTAGCATCAACCCCGTGGAACTCGCCACGAAGGTCATCACCGAAGGTGGCAAGACGATCGATCAGGGTCGTCGTTCGGTCGAGTTGTTGATGCAGACGCTCGAGAACACGGCCGAAACGATGAAGAACCTCAACTCGGCAGCAACGCGCATCAATTCTCTGCTCGACGACATCGAGGGGCCGCTGCGCGCAGTCATGCCCCAGGTGGGTTTCGCTCTGCAGACGATGGCTGCGATGGGAAACCTGATGGGCATCAAGCCCCAGAAGCCGGCTTCCTGACAAATGGCAGGGCCACGACACGGCCCGCCAGCACGGAACCACGTACGTCGATTTCAACCGTCTCGCCCTCGGCGACGGTCGGTGGCAGGAACGCCATCGCAATGCCGTGGCCGAGCACGGGCGAGAAATTGCCGCTGGTCACGACTCCGTCTCCCTGCGCGGTGCGCACCACGCTCCCCTCGCGTGACGGTCTGCGACCCTCGGTGGCAATGCCGCGCAACACACGCGAAACACCGCGCTCTTGTTCTGCCAACAGTGCGGCACGACCCTGAAAGTCGGGCTTCCTCCAGCCCACGACCCAATTGAGGTTCGCCTGCAACGGCGTGATGCCGGCGCCCAGTTCGTGACCGTGCAAGGGCAGGCCCGCCTCGAGTCGCAACGTATCGCGGGCACCCAACCCGGCCGGGATCACACCCGTTGCCATCAAGGCATCCCACACGACGCATGAGTTGTCGTTCGGCACGGCAATCTCGATTCCGTCCTCACCGGTGTAACCGGTGCCAGCCACCACGCACGGAGCCCCACAAACGTTGACACGCTCGACGCGAAAGCGACCAACCGCAGCTGCTTCGGGCGACAAACGTGCCGCCATCTCGCGAGCGACCGGGCCTTGCACCGCAATCACCGACCTGGTCGCGGTCGTGTCGCGCCCACCGAGGGAACGAACGACGCGCTCGGTGTTCGAGGCGTTGGGCATGACGTCGAAGACTTCGTCGTCGACCCACCACACGATGATGTCATCGATCACTGATGCATCGTCGGGATCAAGAAGGTGCGTGTACTGCGCGCGACCCGGGCCGACCTTTGTGAGGTCGTTGGTCAACACCCTCTGCAAGGAATCGAACGATCCTGGGCCTTCGACACGGACGGTGCCGAGGTGCGAAACGTCGAACATCACCGCGGAACGGCGGCATGTCATGTGTTCTTCGATGGTTCCCAGCGGGTATGACACGGGCATGTCCCAACCACCGAAGGGCACCATCTTGGCGCCGAGGTCGGTGTGGGCTGCGTGGAGTGCCGTCTGGCGAAGTGTCATCACATGCCGGCAGCGCGACGCTGTTCAGCGTCGGCTTCGACCCGACGACCGACGGTCACGAGGCTCGCGTCGACGGCATCTTTCACGCCGGCGAGCGGCAGCACGTTCAGCACGCCTTGGCCGTTGCGCAATACGTCGATGAGTTGATCCCCGTCGCACAACACGACCGACGAGCCGCTGATCACGATGTGAGCCGACACGACGTCGGAACGCAGATGGTCGCGCATGTAGCGGAAGACCTCGCGTACCGACTCCAACTTGATGCCTGCATCGAGAAGGTTCTTCACGACCTTCAACTCGAGCAGGTCGCCGTAGGAATACGCACGGCGCGAACCACTGCCCGACGCGGGCGACAACGATGGTGCAACCAAGTTGGTGCGTGCCCAGTAGTCGAGCTGTCGGTACGAAATACCGACGATCTGCGCGGCCTTGGTGCCGCTGAACCCCTCTCCCATACGAAGCAGTCTATGACGTCGGATCGGAGAAGTCTTCGGGCGAAATCGACTCGAGGAAATCCCTGAATTCGTCCACGACCGCCTCTTCGGCTTCTTCGCTTTCGGCGGCGTCATCGCTGATTTCTCGGCCGACCTCGTCAAGCAGGTCGAGAGAGGCGAAGATGCCGGCTCCGGCCCGCACGGCCAAGGCCACGGCGTCCGAGGGGCGACCCGAGACTCCGACCTCCCCCGCCGACGTGCGCAACACGATCTCCGCAAAATACGTCTCGTTGCGGATTTCGGTCACGATCACCCGATCAAGCTTCGCCGCAAGCGCCTCGATCAGCATCACGGACAAGTCGTGGGTCAACGGCCTGGGCGGCTGGGTGCCCTCGAGTGCCGTGTGAATGGCGCTTGCCTCGGGACCGCCGATGTAAATGGTCAACACCCGGCGGCGACCGTCGACCTCGCGCAGGACCAGCACGGGTTGGTTCGAGGGAAGCTCGACCCGCAGACCGACAACCTCGACCCGAGCAACATCACCCATGTCCGAGAGGATACTTACTGACGCGGTTCGATGAATTGGCCAACGGCTTGTTGCACGAGAACGCGACGGAGGTCACCCGCCAACGAGACCAGCGTCGCCAGCATTTCAGCCGACTGCGACCGCGCCTCGGGATTCTTCTGGCGCAGAAGCGGCATCAGTCGCTGCTCGAACAACGCTGCTTCGCGTTCGGCCGCGAGGCGCCACGACTTCAAGTGACGGATGTCGATACCAAGGTCGAGAAAGCCCTTGGCCAAAACCGCGATCTCGCGCGCGGACGCCTCATAGAAGGTGTCGCTGCCCACCTGCCGCGCCGACATCAGGCCGAATTGCTCGAGCGAGCGCAGGTCGGCCACGGCGAGACCGCTCAATTCACAGAGGTCCTCGAGCGACACGGGCCCACCCTGGGGGGCGCCGATCGGAGTCACTGCCGCGGGCGCGACGGGCTTCGCCGGCGGGCGTTGCGGTGCGCGTCGCGATGCCGGGTGCAGACGCTCCGACTCGGCGAGAACCACCGGGTCGATTTCGATCTCCATGCTCTCGTCGACATCGACCGGGCCGACGTTCAATTTGTGGATCCGCGCCAGTTCGCGACTCACGTCGCCGACGGTTTGATTGCGCAGCGCGGCCGGCAAAGTGGTCGGTGCGGTGGGATCACGGGGAATCGCACCCGACTCGTCGAGACGATCACGAATGACGCGAAGCGGCAGGTAATTCGTTTCTTGCTCGCGGAGGATGTACCGCAGTCGCTCGACCTCCGCATCGGTGAACTTGCGGTAACCCGATGGCGTGCGTTCGGGCTCGATCAAACCCTGACTCTCGAGGAACCTGATCTTGGAAATCGTGACGTTGGGAAACTCCTCGAGAAGCAGACCGAGAACCTCGCCGATGCTCTTGTAACCACGCTCGGGCATGTTCACTCCGAACGATCGAAGAAGACCAAACGGAATTTTCCGATCTGAACTTCGTCGCCGTGATAAAGCTTCACCTCGTCGGTGCGCTGTTGGTTGACGTACGTTCCGTTCAACGACCCGACGTCGCGCACGACGTAGGCACCTTCGCTGAACACGACCTGCGCATGACGCCGCGACACCGTGATGTCGTCGAGAACGATGTCCGAGTTCGGATGACGACCGATGTTCGTTGTGCCGATTCCCAGCGGGAAACGATCGCCGAACTGCTCGCCGGTCCGCGACACCAGGACTGCACCGCCGATCGGTACCTCGGAGGTGCGGAAAATGACGTCGTCGGCGTGCCCGGGGGAATCCTGCAGGGCGTCGACCCGCGTCAGGGTGATCGTTCGGTCGGTCGCGCTGTCGAGAACCGCACCACAGACGCTGCAGAACGCCGCCTGGGGCGGGTTCCTGTGCGCACAGCGGTTGCAGTAGACGTAGGACACGACGCGACCTAGGCCCCCGTCAGGGCGCTGTAGCCGGCGGCATCGAGCAGGTCGCCAAGTTCGGCGTCGTTGCTCATTTCGATCTCACAGATCCAACCCTCACCGTAAGGGTCAGAGTTCACAAGTTCGGGAGTGTTCCCGAGAGCGTCGTTCACTGCCGTCACCTTGCCCGATACGGGCGCATAGATGTCGGAAACGGACTTCGTGCTTTCGACCTCGGAGAAGGACTGACCCTTCGTCACCGTCGTTCCGACCGACGGCACCTGCACAAACACCACGTCACCAAGAGCATCTTGCGCGTAGTCGGTGATACCGATCCTCACCATGCCACTGCTGCGGCGGATCCATTCGTGGTCGGAGCTGTAGGCGAGATCGGCGGGGACTTGCATGTCTCACACCGTAGTTCGACGCTTCCGGCCGGCGCGTAAATGCTCTTGCACCTTCGGCACGTACTGGATTGCCGTCAGCCAACTCAGCGCCAGTCCGGGCACCATCAGCACCCAGCCAACAAGGCTGAACAAGGGTTCGAGAGCAATTCCCGACGTCGATAGGGTGAGGGCCGGAACCGCAAACATCAGGATGAAGGTCGCCCACTTGCCGAGATAGGTCACCGAGAAGCGCTCCATGCCGAATGCGGTTGCCACGACCATCATCAAGCCGACGCCCACTTCACGGGCGAGAATCAACACCGCGACGACGATGTGCACCGCTCCGTCTAGCCCGAGAGCCAACAGCCCGACGATGAACAAAAACCGGTCGACCGTGGGATCAAAGATCGCCCCGAACGGCGACGTTTGATTGAAGCGTCTCGCCACCCACCCGTCGACCCAGTCGGTGGCGCCAAGGCATCCGATGATGATTCCCGCGGCCAAACGCGAATCGCGACCAAAGAGTGCCCAGAGAAAGATCGCCAGACACAGCAAGCGCACCAGCGTGATGGCGTTCGGAACCGTCAACAGGCTGCGACGCGAGAAAAGCTCCGACACGCGGCCAACCCTAGACGCACCCGCGTTCGGGACCGGCGGTTTCCCGGGGCTGGGTAATCTCGGCCCATGGGGGAAACCGACGCATTCTCGGCATTCGATCTCGGCGGCAAGTACGCACTGATCACGGGTGGGGCCTCGGGCCTCGGGGCCGCTACGGCGGAGTTGATGACGAACCGCGGTGCTCGCGTCGCAATCGCCGACATCAACGTTGATGCGGCAAACGATCTTGCGCGTCGCCTCGACGGCATCGCATTGCAGTGTGACGTCACAGACTCGGCCCAGGTTCGCTCGGCGGTGCAGACGACTGTCGAGAAGCTTGGCGCGCTCGACGTGATGGTGAACAACGCCGGCATCGCTCCACCACCCGACAACGAACGTTTCCAGAAAATGGTCAACAACCAGATGTCGCGACTCGACCCGTCGATCACCGCGGAGCCGCTCGACATCCTCGTCAATCTTTCCGACGGTGTCTGGGACCGCATGATCCGCACGCACCTGTACGGAGTCTTCTACGGCACCCGCGAAGCACTCGCACACATGACGCCGCGTCGCACGGGGTCCATCATCAACATCTCGTCGATCCTCGGCATGCGCCCATCCGCGTCGGCGCCGCACTACTCGGTCGCGAAGGCCGGCATCATTGCCCTCACCAAGGCCACGTCGGCCGAAGTGTCACAGTTCGGCGTTCGCATCAACGCCGTCTGTCCCGGCTACACCGACACGCCGCTGCTCGGTCACTATTCCGAGATGATGCGCTCGGTCATCGTCTCGCAGATCGGCATGGGTCGCATGGGCGTCTCCGACGAGATCGCCCAGGTCATCGCCTTTCTCGCGTCACCCGCAGCGTCGTACTGTACGGGCGAGGTATTCAGCGCCTCGGGTGGCTACCTCGCATGACAACCATTTTCACCAGAATCATGAAGGGCGAACTGCCCGGCACGTTCGTGCATCGCGACGACGACCTCGCCGTGTTCATGACCATCAACCCGATCTCCCCCGGCCACGCCCTCGTCATTCCCGTCGCCGAGGTCGACCAGTGGACCGACGTCGACCCGCGCACCCGCACACGGCTCTTCGATGTCGCTCATGCCATCGGTGCCGCACAAAAGAAGGCTTTCTTTTGCAACCGGGTGGCGCTCATCATCGCGGGCTTCGAGGTACCCCACTGTCACATCCACGTCATCCCCGCCAACGACATGGGCGACGTCTCGTTTGCCAACGCCGCTGCACACGTCGACCCCGACGAACTGCGCCGTCACGCGGAAGCCATCAAGGCAAACCTGAAGCTCTGACCGCCTAGTCGAACAAGCTGTCGGGCAATTGACGCGACACCGGCTCGATGTTGGTCGGGTCGTTGTTGCGCACCGAGTTCACCTTGGTCGACACTTCGACCGGCTCGAGAATTCCGTCGCCCAACGATGCCAACACGGAGACGGCCTCGGCGGTGTCGCCCTCCAGCCATGCGGCCATCGTGTCGGCCTTCAGCACCGCGGGCATCCGGTCGTGGATCTCCGCAAGCCGCGGGTTCGCAGCAACCGTGATGATGCACGCCCGCGGATAGCCACCGCTGTCGGCGTCGGCCGAATCCCACAATGCGGCAACAGCCAGAGGAAGGCCATCGCGCCGCGAGATGAAGTACGGGATCTTCCGCTTTGCCTCCTTCGTCGTCAGCCATTCGTAGTAACCCGTCATCGGCACCACGCATCGATGCCCCGGAACAAGATTGCGGAACGACGGTTTCTCGGTCACCGATTCCGCCCGAGCGTTGATCAACGGTGACGACGCAGCAGCCGACCGCCGCCATGCCGGCATCAGTCCCCATACGAACGTGTCGAAGCGACGCGAGCCCCCGACATCGCGAATGCCCGCAATCCGGCTGGTCGGCGCCACGTTCCAACTCGGGCGCAGGTCAACCTCGCCAACATCGGCGTCGAACACCGATGCAAGCGTGGACACGGGTGTCGAGGCGACGAAGCGACCGCACATCGACAACGAGTGTAAGACTTCCCCCATGCGCATCGACCTGCACATCAATCAGGCCCTCGCGCCCGTGACCGACGTGATCAACTGCGCCATTCGTGCCGACCGGGGCATCTACGACGCGGTCTGGGTCCTCGACCATCTCGCCTCGATGGAGCCTGCGCGCAACAAGGGACAAATGCTCGACCCGCACGCCCTTCTCGGTGCAATCGCGACGAACACGAAACGCGTGCACCTCGGTGTCCTCGTCAACAACGTCGCAGTCCGCCCCGCCGAGGTCATCGCAGGTGCCACCGCCACACTCGACCTGATCTCGCAAGGTCGCGCCGTACTCGGCCTCGGCGCCGGCGCCGCGCCCGACAACCATTTCGCCCCCGAACACACCGCACTCGGAAACGTTCTCAATCCTTCGATGCAGGCTCGCCACGACCGACTTCTCGCCACACTCGCCCGCGTCCGCACCATCTGGTCGGGCAACCACGACACGAACGTCGTCTTCCCGAAGCCGACCGCAAACGTGCCCGTCGTCGTTGGCGCCAACAGCGTCGCCCTTGCCCGCCGCGCGGCAGATGCAGGATGTGGAATCAACGTGCGTGGCGATCACCCGAAAGCGGCCGAAATCCTTGCCTGTGCAAACCCTTCGCTCGGCGAATGGGCAACATCGGTGTGGTTCGCCTACGACAGGGCACTCGCAAACCCGACACATCCCCGCATTGCCGAACTGGAAAAGCGGGATGTGAAGCGCGTCATTCTTCTCACGTCGTCGCCCGACGACGTGCTCACCGCTTGATCCGCACCACCAGCACGGGGTTCTTCGCCGGGTCCAACATCGCGAACAAGCGCTTCATCACCGACCGCGAAACACTCACACACCCGCTCGTCGGCCTGGTTCGCCCAGCCGCGTCGTAGGAATGCACGTGAACGAAGATCGCACTCCCCTTCCCCGTCACGATGGGTGAGGCGTTGTAGTCGGTTGTCAACGCAAACTCGTACGCACCACCCCTGGCAATGCGGAACAGATCCTCGTTCGGGGCATTGCAACGCGAGCGCCGCACCCAACGGTTGTAGGCCCGGTCACCTACGTCGGAAATCCAACAATCGCCGGCAACCACTCGACGGTAGGCAATCTCCGTTCGTGCCTTCGCAGCCGAGCCGAACGCACCGGTGATCGCCATCGACCCCAGCGGCGTCGTGCCGTCACCCTCGCGTCGGTCGCGCTTCACCCCGTTGCGACCGACACGTGCCGGCACGGGACCCCACACCACGCGTTCGATGCCGTCGACCGACTCGACCACCCACAGCATTCCCAGCGTTGCTGACGCCGACTCCACTTCAACAACGACGGACTGAGTGCTTGTCGACGCAGCCGAGACGGGCACGTGCAAGGCTGCGCTGGCCGCAAATGCGAATACGGCGATCACACGTTTCATACGAAGAGGTTGAGCACGTTGGATGGATTCGACCTCGGCGCGGATCGTCCGACCTCAGCGACAGTAGATCGTGCCACTCGCCTGACAGTTGAAGCCAAACGGGAACCGGGTCGCCCTGTCCACAATTGCCCCCTTCAAATTCACCTTGGCTAGATCGGCTAGTTTGACCCACCCCGGGTCTTTGGCCCCCACCCACCCGGACAGATAAGTCAACGGCGTAGTGGGATGTCGTGTCCGCGATGCGACGACACAAACGAGAGAAAAACCTTCATAGTGTGGAGGGGTCCGCATCCGGAAGCTTTCAACTGACGGAGGAATGCCATGAAACGCCTGACAGTCAGCGCTCTTATTCTCGGAATTATTCTCGGTGCGTGTGGCGGATCCGATAGTTCGAATGACTCGACGCGCTCGAAAAACTCTCCGCTTGGCGTCGCGACGGATTCAAGCGTGCTCACGCCGCCAATCACTGTCCCGCCAGCGACCGTGCCGCCGACCACAGCCGTGAATCAATCCCAAACCACAATTCCGCTGATCACTGCCACCACCGCCGTCACGACATCGGTGCCGCCAACGAGCACGATTCCTCGTGCTAACTACGCAGGTCAAGATCTCTCTAACAGGGACTTCGCCGACGCGAACCTCACCGGCGCGATCCTCTCCGGCGCGAACCTCACCGGCGCGAACCTCACCGGCGCGAACCTCACCGGCGCGAGGCTCTCCGGCGCGAACCTCACCGACGCGGACCTCACCGGCGCGGACCTCACCCGGGCGAACCTCCGGGGCGTGATCCTCAC
>JBJTYJ010000150.1:0-3275 GCA_046082705.1 Actinomycetota bacterium
TACGAGCCGACACACGGTGGCTCGGGTGGCTCGGCATCCCTTTGGTACCGGTGGACTGCGCCATCCGACGGCGCATTGGTCGTGTCGACGGGCTCGACAAGTGGTGCGGCGTTGACGAGCAGCTTCGACACCCTGCTTGGCGTCTACACCGGCCCCGCCGTTGGGGCACTTGCGGTGCAGGCGGTGAACGACGACTTCGCATTGACGAGTGGTCATTTGTGGAGCCGGGTCGCAATCGAAGTGACGGCGGGAACCTCTTACAACGTGGCCGTCGACGGATGGGGTGGCGCGCGCGGACAGGTGAAGCTTTCGTGGGCCTTCACCGCCATCGACTATTCCGTGAAGCCCAGCGAACCGCGCTCCGTCGCGGTGAGTGCACTCGATGGTTCGGGCTACGTCAATTGGTTGGCGCCGACCACCGTCGGTAGAGGAACGCTTTCTTACACCGCGACGGCCGCGCCCGGTGGTGCGTCGTGCACCACCGTGGGTCTGCGTTGTCTGATCGGCGGCCTCGTCAACGGCACCACCTACACCGTCACGGTTGTCGCGCGGAACACCGCGGGCGAGGGCCCCGCGTCAAACCCGCCCGTTGCGTTCACCCCGAAAACTGCAGCCAACCGACCCGTGCAGGCGCGCGCGTGGGGTCTCGATCGAATCGACCAAAGGACATTGCCGCTCGACGGCACGATCACGCGTACTTCGAGTGGTCGCGCGGTGTCGATGTACGTGATCGATACCGGGGTTCTTGCGAACCACAGTGAATTCGGGGATCGCGTCGCGCAAGGTCGCAACACCATCGAGAACGTGGTGAACCCGAACGACACGACCGACTGCAACGGCCACGGAACGCACGTCGCCGGAACCGCTGCCGGCCAGACGTTCGGCGTTGCACCCGATGCCACGATCGTGCCCGTCAAGGTCCTCGACTGTTACGGCTCGGGCACCCTCGCCGGCGTTGTTGCGGGTCTCGACTGGATGGTTACTCACCATCAGGCCGGTGTGCCCGCTGTTGCAAACATGAGCCTTGGAGGGTCGACATCGGTCGCGCTCAACCAGGCGGTTGCACGCGCCGTTGCCGACGGCATCACCGTCGTCGTGGCGGCCGGCAACTCGGCCCTCGATGCCTGCAAGGCATCACCCGCCAACGAGCCGCTCGCCGTGACGGTCGGCGCAACCGACCGCTACGACTCACGAGCCTCGTATTCGAACTACGGCACGTGCGTCGACATCTTCGCGCCGGGTAGCAGCGTTCTCTCCGCGGGTATCGACGATGCAAACGACGATGCAACCCTGTCTGGCACCTCCATGGCGTCGCCCCACGTCGCGGGCGCCGCGGCGCTGCTGCTCGAGTTGGCACCATCCCTCGCTCCTGCGGATGTCGCGCGCCTGCTGACGACGGCCGCCTCGCGCAATGTCATCAGGGACATTGGCACGGGTTCACCGAACCTTCTTCTCTACATCGGCTCGGCCGGACAATCCGGCACGACGACGCCGTCGACCGAAGCACCGACAACAACGACATCGACAACGCCGCAGGTACCCGAGACAACGGCGCCAACCACAACGACACCGGCGACCACAGCACCCGCTCCCGTCGAGACAACCGCACCATCGATCGCGGCTCCGACAACTGAAGCGTCCACGACCACGATCGCAACCGAACAAGTTCAGTTCCGCGCCAGCGGCACGGGTGCACTTGAAACCGCACAGCCGCAGGCCACCGTCGTGCGCACCGGCGCCGACCGAGTGCTCTTGCGCATCTCGAATGCCCGCGGATCCGTCGACGTTCTCGTGAACGGAAAAATGATCCTGAAGACGAAGAAGCGTGTCCTTCTCTTGAAGTCCAAGGGAATCGGTATGAAGCGTGTGACCGTGCGCGCCTCATCAACCAGGTAACGCACCTAGCATCGCCTCGTGAACTTCTTTCGCACACGTCGTGCCCGTTCTCTTCATGCCGGTCTCTTGATGACCTGTGTCCTTGGGGTCAGCGCGCAGCATTTGACGGCGCAAGCAGAGAGCGGGATCTATCTGGTCGTTGTCAACGGCGACCGCGCAGTCGACGTGGTCGCGGACCATCTGGAAAGTCACGGAAGCGATGTTCGACGTGAATTGACCGGCGATATTGACATCGTCGTGGCCCACCTTGACGCTGGGGCACTCTCCGACATTCGCAATCGTCCGGGAATTCGTTGGGTCGAAGCCGACTCGGTCGTGAGGCCCGCGACCGAGCAGTCGATCTCAGCAACGCAGTCGGTCGATAACTGGGGTCTTGACCGTGTCGACCAAACATCGGCAACCTTGGATCGCAAGTTTCGTTACGCCGCCGATGGAACGGGTGTCAGCATCTACGTACTCGACACCGGCATTCGTCGCTCGCACAATGAGTTCACCGGTCGGGTTGCCGCGGGCTACTTCGTGCCGTCGGTGACAATGGGCAGTTCCGGACCCGTCCGCACGATCTCATCGACCGACGACGACTGTGGTCACGGCACGCATGTTGCTGGTATCGCTGCGGGTTCGACCTACGGCGTGGCGAAGAAGGCCACCATCGTTCCGGTGAAGATCTTTCCTGGTGGTTCCGAGGCGATCTGCGATTCCGGGACGACGGTGTCGGCATTCATCGAGGGCATGCAGTGGGTTGTGACCAATCATGCCGACAACACTCCCGCTGTTGTGAATCTCAGTCTCGGTACCGAGGCTTTGTCGCCCGCGCTCGACGCGCAGGTGCGTGCGGTCGTTGCGGATGGTGTCGCGGTCGTGTCGGCGGCGGGGAACGACGGAAACGATCCAACAAAGGGTTATGTCGATGCATCGAATGACGCCACGTCGCCGAGTCCCGCTTGTACGTCGAAGCGCTCGCCACGCACCAACGGCATCATCACCGTCGGGGCGACGGGCGGTATCAGTGCGGACACCTTCACGCGTGAAGACGACGAGGCGCCGTATTCGAACTACGGCCCGTGCGTTGACATTTATGCGCCCGGTACGAACATTCGATCAGCGTGGCCGGTCACCGGTCTCAGCGCTGCCGAGACCGACGACCCCGATCTCTTCGTCGGCAAGTATGCCGACACCGGCAGTTACAACAAGAGCGGTACGTCGATGGCGGCGCCGTTCGTCTCTGGTGCAATCGCGATGCTGTTGCAGGAGACTCCGCAGGCCGGTCCTGCCGAGGTGACCTCGCGGGTTCTCGCGAACGCCACGCGCAATGTGCTGACGCTGATACAGCGTGGGGCTGTCGCCTCGCCCAACCTTTTGCTCTATACGTGCGCAGT
>JBJTYJ010000151.1:0-3832 GCA_046082705.1 Actinomycetota bacterium
GTGGCGCAACAGCCCCGCCTTGGTTTCGGCCGACCACATGACGCCGCTCGAGGTGATGAACTTGATCGAGGAAATGTCGTACTTGCCCGGATGCTCGTCGCGTGCACGCAGAATCGGCTTTGCGACCGCGTCGCCGACGATCGCGATGCTGTTCACGCGCGCCGACTGCACGACTTCGAGCAGTTCCTTCGCGTCGAACGTGCGGCTCGTCATCGTGGCAACCGCTCCGCCCAGTGCAAGTGCCCACATCGCGTTCATTGCACCAGTTCCGTGCATCAGCGGCGCGGCAGGCATGTTGACGGGGCCGGGTTTGCCCACACGCGCCTCGAGGGCGGCCATGTCGTTGTGTGCGGGCAGCGGAACCTTCGACGGTGCATCGAGGCTGCCGACCATGTCGTCCTGTCGCCACATCACGCCCTTCGGCATGCCCGTGGTGCCACCCGTATAGAGGAAGTAGAGGTCGTCACCGCTGCGCGACCATGCGGGCGAGGGCTGTGCGGTGTTCGAGGTTGCGGCCTTTTCGTACGACACTGCCCACTCGGGGCAAGGGTGCGTGCCGTCGTCGACCCAAATCCACGTCTTTACGTTCGGCACGCGCGAGCGCACCGCCGCGCACCGTGCGGTGTACGTCGCGTGGAAGATCACCGCGACGGAATCGGAGTTGTCCCAGAGGTAGGTGAGCTCTTCTTCGGTGTAGCGGTAGTTCGTGTTGACGGGAACCAGGCTCACCTTGAAGAGACCGAACATCGACTCCATGTACTCGGGGCAGTTGTGCATGTACTGCGCGACCTTGTCCTGGTGCTTGGCACCGGCGGCAAGCAGGGTGTTGGCGATGCCGTTGGCGCGTGCATCGAAGTCGCGCCATGTACGGGTCTCGCCCCCGTGGATCGCTGCTGGCGCGTCGGGAAACCGCCGCGCGTGGAGTTCCCACATGTCGGCAAAGTTCCACCCGGAGTTCGTCGTCGGAGTCGTCACAAGCGGCAACACTATTCTCGGGAGGGTGAATCACCTATTGCCCGGCGACGAGGACGAACGCAGAATCACCGTGCGACGCTGGCTCGTCGACAATCCGCGGCCGTCTGGTCGCCAACTTGCCGAAGCGGGTTACGTGGCACCGCATCTTCCCGTGCCATGGGGCCTCGGTGCGGATCCGATCCACCAACTCATCATCGATGATGAATTGAAGCGCGCCGGTGTGTCGCGGCCGTCGAACGCGATCGGCATCGGGTGGGCCGGGCCGACCATCGTTCATGCCGGGTCCGAGGAGCAAAAGCGTCGTTACGTGCCGAAGATCCTGTCGGGCGAAGAGATCTGGTGTCAGTTGTTCAGCGAGCCCGAAGCGGGAAGTGACCTTGCGAGTCTGCGCACACGCGCGGTTCTCGACGGTGACGAGTGGGTGGTGAACGGCCAGAAGATCTGGACGAGTGGTGCGCAGCATTCGCAGTTCGGGATTCTGCTCGCCCGAACCGACCCCGACGCGCCCAAGCATCGCGGCATCACCTATTTCATCTGTTCGATGGACCTGCCGGGCATCGAGGTGCGCCCGATTCGCGAGATGACGGGTGGCGAAACTTTCAACGAGGTGTTCCTCACCGACGTGCGACTTCCGCGCGACGCAGTTGTGGGTGATGTCAACGACGGCTGGCGGCTGGCCAAGGTGACCCTTGGAAACGAGCGCGTGTCATTGTCGACCGGAGGCATTCTGTGGGGACACGGTCCGACGGCGATGAATCTCGTCGATCAGATCAGGATGAAGGGCGGTGTGGCCGACCCCGTCATGCGACGCAGGGTTGTCGACGTGTGGATCGAGCACCAGATTCTCGAGCTCATTCGCATGCGCACTCTCGTCGCACGGCTGCGTGGTGAACAGCCGGGCCCCGAGGCGAGCATCCGTAAGATCCTCGCCGACGAACACGGCCAGCACGTGGCGTCCCTTGCCGTCGACATGATGGGTGCGGAGGGCGTGCTCGGGTCGAATGCCGACATCGATCACGCTGTGTGGACGGGCGCGTTCCTCTTTTCCCAGGCGCTCACGGTCGGCGGGGGAACCGGCAACGTGCAACGCAACATCGTGGGTGAGCGGGTGCTGCAATTGCCCCACGAGCCCGGCATCGTCTAAGCCCGTCGATTTTCGCTAGTTTGCGTTCACTCGTTTGTCAGGGGGATCCATGAAGCCGTTCCGTTTCGGAGTGCAGTCGTACAACGCAGAGACACCACAGGCGTGGCGTGACAAGGTGAAGAAGGCCGAGGACCTGGGCTACTCCGCGTTCCATCTCGCCGATCACTTGCTCGGACCCGGACCCGCGCTGCAGAAGTGCAACCACCCGGTGCAGGGTCTTGCTGCCGTGCCCGCGATGGCCGTTGCCGCCGAGGCGACGTCGACGATCAAGATCGGTTGCCGCGTGTTCTGCATCGATTACCGCCCCGCGGCAGTGCTGATCAAGGAAGCCGCGACGCTCGACTTTTTCTCGGGTGGTCGCCTCGAGTTCGGTCTCGGTGCCGGTTGGTTGGAAGCCGAATACGAAGCCGTCGGGATCAAGATGGACCCGGCCGGCGAGCGCGTGACGCGCATGGAGGAATACGTGAAGGCGGCAAAGGTCGCCTTCGCCGGCGGCGAAGTGCACTACGACGGCAAGTACGTCCACCTGCACGACTACGAGTCGCTGCCCGCACCGGCCAACCCGAACGGCATCCAGATCATGATCGGCGGAGGCAGCAAGCGCGTCCTCACGATTGCCGGCCGCGAGGCGAACATTGTCTCGTACAACTTCGACAACTCGAGCGGCAAGATCGGCCCCTACGGCGCACAGAGCAGCACCGCAGAACTCACTGCCCAGAAGGCGGCGTGGGTCAAGGCGGGTGCCGAATCGGTGGGTCGCAAGATGTCCGACCTTGAATTCGAGATCGGCGCGTACTTCACCGTGGTCACGCCCGACCCCGACAGTGTCAATGCCAATTTCGCGAAAATGTTCGGCATCACGCCCGAGGCGATGGCCGACCACCCGCACGCGTACATCGGCACGGTCGACCAGATCTGCGACATCATCCAGGCCCGCCGCGAGAAGTACGGCATCAGCTACTTCACCGTGAGCGAGGGCAACCTCGATGCCTTTGCTCCCGTCGTCAGCCGTCTGACGGGCAAGTAATCTCGGCCCCCATGGGGCAAAAAATTTCATCGGTCGGGGACATCATCAGGGTGCACGGTGCCGAGCGCGCCGGGCAGACCGCGGTCGTGCAAGGTGACCGTTCACTCACGTGGGGTCAGCTTTACGCGCGGTCGAAGAAACTTTCTCAGGCGCTTGCCGGTGTCGGCGTCACGTCGGAAACGCGCGTGTCGTTTCTCGACAAGAACTCGATCGAACACTTCGAGGTGTTCTTCGCCTGCAGCCTCTTGAATGCGGTGTCGGTCGACGTCAACTGGCGCCTCGCGCCGCCCGAGGTTGCCTACATCGTGAACGACGCCGAGTCGCGCGTGTTCATTGCGCACAACGAGTTCCGTCCGGTGCTCGATGCGATCGCGGGCGACCTGCATCCCGATTCCTTGGTCGTGATCATCGGTGGTGACGCTGCCCCGGTCGGCAAGTTGCGCACGATTGCCTACGAGGACTTCCTCTCCGGTGGTGCAGAAACCGACCCCGGCGTGCAGGGCGGGGCGGAGGACGTTGCGTTCCAGTTGTACTCGAGTGGCACCACGGGTCGACCGAAGGGTGTCATGTTGACGAACAACAACTTCTTCGCGCTCATGCCTCTTGCGAAGGACATGTGGGAACTCGACGCCGACTCGGTGAACATGATCGCGATGCCGCTCTTCCACATCGGCGGCGGCGGCTGG
>JBJTYJ010000152.1:0-12859 GCA_046082705.1 Actinomycetota bacterium
GAGGCCGCCGGTGGCGAGGGGCAGGTTCGGCGTGCGTTCGCCCGCGAGATAGGGAACCACAACGAGTCCGTCGGCACCGCCCGGCGCGGACAACGCGAGTCGGGCGAGTTCGTGGTGGTCGACCCCGAGCATCGAACATGCGGCGTCGAGAACGCGCGCCGCGTTCAGCGTGCAGACGAGTGGAAGAAATGCACCCGTCGCGTCGGCGAAACCGGCGACGGAACCCGACACGTCGCGAGCGCACACGCTGCTGCGCACGAATGCGGTACCCGAGGTGCCGAGCGACACCACGACGTCGTCGCGCGCGTCGACACCAACCGCAGCAGCGGCGTTGTCTCCTGCGCCTGCCCCGACCACACGGTCGTTCCAGCCGACCGATTCGGCCGGCCCGAGCACGCGGGGAAGACGCACGTCGTGGCCGATCGCGCGGATGAGCAGGTCACGCCGGTACGCGTTTGCGACGGAGTCGAAATATCCGGTGCCGGATGCATCGGAGCGATCGGTGATGATTTCGTCGAGGCCGGTCACACCGCGCAGACGCCAAGTGAGCCAGTCGTGCGGAAGGCACACGGCAGTGATGCGGCGTGCGTTGTCGGGTTCGTGCTCGGCGATCCAGCGCAACTTGGTGACCGTGAACGAGGCAACGGGGACCGACCCGGTGGCATCGACCCAGGCTTGTGCGCCGATCTCGTCGACGAGTTGGTCGGCGGCTGCAGCCGAGCGCGTGTCGTTCCACAACAGTGCGGGTCGCACGACGTTGCCCGATTCGTCGAGGCACACCGCGCCGTGTTGTTGACCGCCGATGGCAACCGTAGCCACGTCGTCGATTCCTCCGGCCGCAGCGATTGCCCGGTGCAGTGCGGTCTCCCAGTGCGCGGGGTCGACCTCGGTGCCGTCGGGGTGGGGCGCAGAGCCGTGACGGATCAGCGCGCCGGTCTCGGCATCGCGCACCACGACCTTGCAGGATTGTGTGGAGGAGTCGACTCCTGCCACGAGTGTCATGTCAGCGCGCACCCATCAGGTGTTCGACGGCCAACTGGTGAAGATGCACGAAGCCGTAACCCTTTTCGCCCGCAGCGTCGACATCGAACTTCGCGATCGAGTCGTCGGCCAACACCTGTGCCGCGGTTTCACCCGCGTTGAGCGTGGGCTTCGAGAGTTCGTCGACGCGCGCGGCCGCGAGAGCAGCCTGCACTTCGGGGTCGGCGCGGAACGCCGCGGCACGCTCCTTCAACAGTCGGTACATGCGCATGTTCGCGGCAGCCGACTTCCACACGCCGTCCATGTCTTCGGTGCGTGAGGGCTTGTAGTCGAAGTGGCGGGGGCCGTCGTATGCGGGTGCGCCACCAACGCCACCGAACTCGAGAAGATCAACGAGGCTGAAGGCGTTGATGAGGTCACCGTGGCCGAACACCAGGTCTTGGTCGTACTTGATGCCGCGCTGGCCGTTCAGGTCGATGTGGAACAACTTGCCCTGCCACAACGCCTGGGCGATGCTCGACGTGAAGTTGAGGCCCGCCATCTGTTCGTGGCCGACCTCGGGGTTCAGGCCGACCAGGTGCGAATGCTCGAGCCGCTCGATGAAGGCAATCGCGTGGCCGATGGTGGGAAGCAGAATGTCGCCGCGCGGCTCGTTGGGCTTGGGCTCGATGGCAAAGCGCAGGTCGTAACCGCGCTCGACGACGAACGATGTGAGGGTGTTCATCGCCTCCGCGTAGCGGTCGAGGGCGGCGCGAACGTCTTTGGCGTGGTCGTACTCGGCACCTTCGCGACCACCCCACAGAACGAAGGTGCGCGCGCCGAGGTCGGCGGCCAGTTCGATGTTGCGCAACACCTTGCGCAACGCGTAGCGGCGCACGTCGCGATTGTTGCTGGTGAAGCCGCCGTCCTTGAACACGGGGTGCGAGAACAGGTTCGTGGTGATCATCGGCACGCAGATGCCGGTGGCGGCGAGACGTTCCTTGAACTTGCCGACGATTGCATCGCGTTCGGAAGCGCCGGACCCGAAGGGGACGAGATCGTCGTCGTGGAAGGTGATGCCCCACGCACCGACCTCTGCAAGTTTGTCGACCGCGTGCATCGGGTCGAGCGGCGGGCGGGTGGCCTCGCCGAACGGATCGCGCGCCTGCCAGCCAACGGTCCACATGCCGAAGGAGAACTTGTCGGTGGGTGATTTCTGAGTCGTCACGTCGCCAACGGTACCCGTCGGCGGGCGGTCAGCGCCCGTGAAGTTGCAACAGCACCGCGTCCATGAAGGCGGCGATGGCCCGGCTGTCGGCGTGCGACATTCGCGGGCTTTCCGTCAGGCCCGCGATGATGCAGCGATGAACCTCGACTACCTGGTGGTGGAGGCCGGGTGCGCCACAGCGCACGGTCTCGGTCGTCGCACCGAACCGAATGTCGGCGACGGGCGACGAATGTGACGGCGCGTGGATCTCGATCACCGCCTTCTCACACGTGATGGTCGACCGCTTCGGTCCGTCGAAGGTCGACCCACAAGTGAGGTGGGCCGTTGCTCCGTCGGCCGAGGTGAGATTCAGTTCCACGGCTTCGTCGACGCCCGTGACACCAATGTGCCCGCTTGCCGTCCACGACGCGGGGGCACCGAGCCACCACCATGCGAGCGTGATTGGGTAAATGCCGACGTCGAGAAGTGCTCCGCCGCCCTTCGTGGGGTCGAACAGACGGTGCGCGGGGTCGACGGGCAAGGCGAAACTGAAGTCGCTGTTGATCGACGTCACACGACCGAATTCGCCCGCATCGAAGCGGCGACGTAGCTCGACGTGCAGCGGGTTGAACCGGGTCCACATCGCTTCCATGAGGAAGCGGTTCGTGGCGCGTGAGACGTCGATCATCTCGGCCACCTCGGCGGCGTTCATCGCGAGGGGCTTTTCCACCAGCACGTGCTTGCCCGCGCTTATCGCGGTGATCGCATGTTCGCGGTGCGCCGGGTGAATGCCGGCGACGTAGATGGCATCGACATTCGGGTCGGCCGCAAGTGCATCGATCGAACCGTGTGCACGCGTGATGCCGCGCGTCGATGCAAACGCCTGCGCGCCTTCGAGCGTGCGACTGCCGACCGCGACAACTTCCGCGTCGGCAATGTTTGCGATGTCCCTGACGAAATCGGACGCGATGCGTCCCGTTCCTGCGATGCCCCAGCGAATCTTCATGAGAGCAGAAAAATTAGTACCGGCGGTCGAAGCCGCGGGCGTTGATCATCGCAACGTCCGCCGTGTAGTCGTCGTGAGGGGCGATGCCGTGCCCCTCGACGATGCGGTTGTACAAGTTGAACGCCGCGCAGACTGCGATCGCATCTTTCAATTCGTCCTCGGTGAAACCGGCTGCGTGCACCGCCTCTTTGTCGGAGTGGGAAATCGTCGACGGTGCGAGCGTCAACTTCCGCACGTAGGCGAGAAGGGCCGCAAGGCGGTGGCCGTCGATGTCGCCGCTGTCGACCATCGCAAGGTCGGCGTCGCTTGCGCCGAGTGATGCGGCGAACGCCGCATGCGACCCGCGGCAGTACTGGCACCCGTTCAACTTGCTGGTGAAGGCCGCGATCACCTCGCGGTCGGCGGCCGACAGGTGGGCGGGCTCGCGCAGAATCTCCTGGGCGTGCGACAGCAGCATCATGTATTTCGTCGGTCGTTCGCGGAACACCGTGCCGATGCCCGCCGTCGGGCCAGTGAAGCCCTGAAACTGTGGTCGCTGCGCTGTACTCATAAGTGAATGAGAGGGT
Source organism: Actinomycetota bacterium (assembly GCA_046082705.1). GTDB lineage: Bacteria > Actinomycetota > Acidimicrobiia > Acidimicrobiales > Ilumatobacteraceae > F1-20-MAGs119. Next base: position 3,740 of record JBJTYJ010000152.1, read on the forward strand.
AAGCGACCGGCCGCAGCCACCGCGCTGAAGTGACTTCAGCAGATTCTGTGCGTGGCAATTGATTCCGCAGCAACTTTGAAATTTACACACGCTCGCGCCTGCTAACTTTTGGGTGTGCCGAGCACGGCACTACCTAACCACCTAACCACCAAAAGGGGAGAAATCAATGCGCATGAGGAAACTTGGCGTGCTCCTTGCTGCAAGTGCACTTGTACTTGCTGCATGCGGAGACGACAGCGGGTCGTCCTCTGACGACACCACGGCTGCCGCCGAAGAGACGGCAACCGGCGATACCACTGCAACGGCCGATACGACCGCTGCCGCGGAAGGCGATGCCGCAGGCGGTTGCACCGTCGGCGTTTCGTGGAACAACTACCAGGAAGAGCGTTGGGCAAAGTGGGACGAGCCGGCAATCAAGGCAGCCATCGAGGCTGCCGGCGGCACCTATATCTCGAATGACGCGAAGTCGTCGGCCGAGACCCAGGCAAGCAACCTCGAGAACCTCATCTCGCAGGGTGCGAAGTCGCTCATCGTTCTCGCACAGGACGGCGAGGCAATCAAGCCCGCAGTCGGCAGCGCGATCGAAGCAGGCGTGCCGGTCATCGCATACGACCGTCTCATCGAAGACCCGAAGGCCCTCTACATCACGTTTGACAACAAGGGTGTTGGCAAGCTCGAGGCCGAGGAAATCTTCAAGCGCGTGCCGAAGGGCCGCTACGTCATCGTGAAGGGCAACAAGGCCGACGCCAACTCCGACTTCCTCCGTGCAGGTATGGAAGAGGTCATCGGTGCAGCAGTTGCAGCAGGCGACATCGAAATCGTCAGCGAGACCTACACCGACAACTGGGACCCCGCAAAGGCCCAGGCAACGATGGAGCAGGTCCTCACCGCAGAAGGCAACAAGGTTGACGCCGTTCTCGCAGAGAACGACGGCATGGCCGGTGGCGTCATCGCCGCTCTCGAGGCCCAGGGCCTCGCCGGCAAGGTGCCCGTGTCGGGTCAGGACGCCGAGCAGGCAGCGCTGAACCGCGTTGCTCTTGGCACGCAGTCGCTGACCGTGTGGAAGGACGCACGTGAGCTCGGCAAGGCGGCGGGCGAGGCAGCGGTTGCGCTGTGCGCGAACCCCGATGCCGCCGCCATCTCGGGCGCAGCTCCGTTCACCACACCTGGTGGCAACGAACTCTCGTCGATCTTCCTGACGCCGAAGCCCATCACCCAGGACAACCTGGGCGAGGTCGTCGACGCAGGTTGGACCGATGCAGAGACCCTCTGCCAGGGCGTGACCGCAGGTTCCGTCGCCGCTTGCCCGTAATCGGGCCAGTCAAGCACTGAAACGCAGCGTGCCCCTCGTCCATCCGGACGGGGGGCACGTCAGCGTTTTGGCGTAGTTTTTCCGTGCAACACGGTTTTCATTTCCACTCGCACGAATCTTTGGAGTAACAGGCGTGACCGCCACCCATTCAGACAACGCCAAGAGCGCAGAGAAGCAACGCAACTGGCGGTCGGTTCTCACCGCGACCGAAATCGACACCCGACTCGCCGGCATGGTTGCCGCACTCGCGGTGATCTGGGTCGCATTCCACATTCTTTCGGGTGGTGACTTCCTCACTTCCCGCAACCTCTGGAACCTTTCGGTTCAAAGCACGTCGATCGCCATCATGGCCACGGGCATGGTGCTCATCATCGTGTCGCGCAACATCGACCTCTCCGTCGGTTCGCTGCTCGGACTTCTCGGTTACGTCATGGCCATGGTGCAGACGCGTTGGATTCCCGACACCTTCGACCTCGGCTTCGGCCGCTGGTACACGTGGATCGTCGCGCTCATCGTTGGTATCGCACTTGGTGCGGCACTCGGTGCCGTGCAAGGTGCAGTGGTTGCCTACGGCGGTGTACCCGCATTCATCGTCACGCTCGGCGGATTCTTGGTGTGGCGCGGTCTCATCTTCCGCATGGGTGAGCAGGGCCAAACCCTCTCGCCGCTCGACGACACTTTCAGCAAATTGGGCGGCGGTCCAAGCGGATCGCTCGGTGAATGGCGCAGTTGGATTCTTGGTCTCATCGGTTGCGTTGGTATCGGCTTCAGCATCTACCTCGCGCGTCGTCGCCGTCGCCGTTACGACCTCGGTGTGCGTCCGTTCGCCGTCGACGTTGGTCTTGCCGTGTTCGGGTGCATCGTCATTCTGGCGGGCATCGCCTTTGTCGCCGTCGGCTACGAGTCACCGATCTCGGGCGACCCGACGGGTGTTGCGTATCCGGTCGTGATTCTCATCCTCGTCACCATCGGCATGGTGTACATCGCACGCCGTCGCCGATTTGGTCGCTACGTGTTCGCAATCGGTGGAAACCCCGAGGCGGCTGAACTCGGCGGCATCAACACGCGCAAGACCTTGATGATGACCTTCGTTCTGATGGGAATCCTCTGTGCGATCAGCGCCGCCATCCAAACCGCGCGTCTCGATGCCGCGGTCACGAACCTTGGTGTCCAGAACGAACTCGACGTCATCTCCGCGGCCGTCATTGGTGGCACGTCGTTCGCCGGTGGTATCGGAACCATCACGGGCGCCGTGCTGGGTGCGGTCATCATGCAGTCCCTGCGTTCGGGCATGGTGCTCTTGCGCATCGATTCACCGTCGCAGGACATCGTGGTCGGCGTGGTTCTCGTCAGCGCCGTGGCCGTCGATGCCGCGCTGCGGTTGGGCAAGCGCCGCCTCGCCGGCATCGCCCTCACGGTCGGTCTGGTACTCGCGGCTCTCATCGTCCAAACGGGCCGGCAATAGGCAGGAGTCAACGATGAACGACACACAGACAGCCACCCGCACGCCGCTCGTCGAGATGCGCGACATTCGCGTCTCCTTCGGCGGCCTTCACGCCGTCGACGGCGTCACCATCACACTGAACCCGGGCGAAGTCGTTGCCTTGGTCGGCGGCAACGGTGCCGGCAAGTCGACATTCATGCACACGCTCGCCGGCGCACGTCCGGCCGACTCGGGCCGGATTCTGGTCAACGGCCAGCTGGTCACGATTGCGAACCCGCGCGACGCACGTGCGCACGGCATCGAGGTCATCTACCAAAAGCTCGCCCTTGCCGACAACATCGACGCTGCGGGCAACATGTTCCTCGGGCGTGAACTGCACACCAAGACCGGAGCACTCGACGAGGCCGCAATGGCTTCGGCAACTCGTTCGGTGATGCAACGTCTCAACCCGCGGTTCAAGAACCTCAGTACGCCCGTCAAGTCGCTGTCGGGTGGTCAGCGTCAGTCGGTGGCCATTGCACGCGCCGTGCATTTCAACGCGAAGATTCTGATCATGGACGAGCCCACGGCGGCTCTCGGTCCAGCGGAAACCGAACAGGTGCGTGAGCTCATCACGCAGTTGAAGGCCGAAGGGATCGGCATCTTCCTCATCAGCCACGACATCCACGACGTGTTCGATCTCGCTGATCGCATCAGCGTGATGATGCAGGGTCGTCTGGTCGGGACCGTCGACAAGAACAAGGTCACCAAGGACGAGGTCCTCGGCATGATCATCATGGGCAATAAGCCCGACTCCGCCGAATAGCGGCGGCTCAGTCGGCCATCACCCGGCGCACGGGTGCGGCATCGCCGCGTGACACTTCGTAGAAGCCGTTTGCTTCGACGCGTTGCCATTCGCCGGGCTGCGCGCCGGGAAAGGTGACGCGCACTTCGGCGGAATTGGCTTTGCCGAGGCCGAAGTGGACCCAACCCAAGTCACCGCTCACATGACCGCCACCGACGGTGACTTCGTGCGAGGTGACTTTGGCGCCGACGCGCACCTCGACCCAGGCGCCGATGGCGTTCACGTTCGGGGCGGGTTGCCGCGGTCGCACCGCAACCCAGTTGCCAAGTTGTTGCGGGGCTGTGGCGGTTCCGGTGCCGACGTTGCGGCGTACTTCGCCTGCGACACGTCGGTTGACTACGACAAGGTCCAACATGCCGTCGAGGTTCAAGTCGACGACGGCGGCACCACGTGACCGTGCATCGTTGGCGATTCCGGCTTCTTCACCGCGTTCGACGAACGTACCGTCGCCACGGCCGAGCAGCAGATTGTTCGGGTCGGACTTCGCGTAGTCAATCTGTGCATCGACGTTGCCCTTGGCAACGAAAAGGTCGATGAGTCCGTCGTTGTTCACGTCGTCGAACTCGGGATGCCACGCCGTCGACGGCAGAATGTCGTCGCCGACGTAGGGGCGTTGGGCGATCACGCCGCGCTCCAGGGCAATGTCGCTGTAGGCGGGGCCGGTTGCGCCATCGTCGAGGGTTTGCAGCTTGTTGTCGGCCTGGCTCGTCAGGTACACCTCGGGTTTGCCGTCACCCGTCAGATCGTGGCTCGCGATTCCCATGCCCCAGATGACGAGGTCGCGCCAGCCGTCGGCCTCGGTGTATTCGCGGGGCTCTTCGCCGGGGCGAATGCGCCACAACTGTTCGCGCGCGTACCGGTCGTAGTTGCGGTCGTTGCTGACGCGCAGGTCGACGTTGCCGTCGCGGTTCCAGTCCGAGAACAAAAGCGAGAGGGTGCAATGTCCCTGCAGGTCGACACTCTCCGCGTAGCGATCACCGTCGGGGCGCCACAGAGCGCTCTTGTCGCAATCGTAGGTGTCGGGCACGAGGTAGTTGCCTAACGCGAGGGTCGGCAGCGACTGGTCCGTCTCCCAGGTTGCGGCGAACGCGGTTGTCCATGCGGTCCCTGGGGAAAGGCCAAGCGACGCGGTCGCGTCCTCGAAGGTGCAGTCGCCGAGACCGCGCAACACCGCGTTGCCCTTGCGTCGCAACACGACGAGGTCGGTCACGTTGTCACTGTCGATGTCGATGGGGTAGGCACCCGTGACCGCCGTGAGGTCTGTGGCCGGCGACGGCTTGTCCTCGAAGCGCAGCGCCCCACCGATGGGGCTGCGGTTCACGTACAGCGCGGCAGGGTTCGCTCCGCCGGCGAAGAACAGCTCGGGCTTCTCGTCGTCGTTGCAGTCGAACGTGGCGACTCCACCGCCGACGAAGTGTTCGAACTCGCCGCCGTACACGTGGTCGACTCCTGCAGACACCGCCTCGTCGATCAGATTCGGCACTAAGGGACCGGAATTCCCGTCGCCCGAAGGCAACGCCACGAAACCGATAGCAACGACCGCGGCGCAGGGCAGGGTCAGCAACCACCGCCGTTTCACGGTGTGCTACTTGGTGTCGGGAACGGGAAGTTCGGCCACGATCAGCCAACGCGCGCCGGTTGCCCTGCGCATCGCCCACATCGTTTCGAACGGCGCACTGTCGCGGGAAACGACGACACCCGATGCATCGCGGGTTTCGGTGGTCACCGTGCCGCGCGCAACCATGCCGAGGCTGAGGCCGTCTTGGCGGCCGAACGGCACCAACAGCGTGACGCGCACGTCGTCGATGTCGTGGGTGTCGATGACGGTCCGCCCGGTCGACTCGGCGACGCGCAGGCGTTCGCTCAGCGCATCGAGGCGATCGCCATGGTCGATCGCTTCCAGCAGTGCGGCGTCGCGTTCGATTACAGCCTGCGATTCGAGGGCAAGGTTCTCGGCCAGCGTGAGGACGATTGCGCGGGCGCCATCGACGTCGATCTCGTGGTTCCAGTTGATCACTTCGTCGTCGACGGTGATGGCCGGGAACGTGGCGGGGTCGATGCGAGCAGAGAGGCGGCCGATCAAGTTCTCGGGTTCGCCCGCCAGCACGCCCTGTGCCGAGCGTCCGCCGATCGAGAGACCGGCCACCACGAGAATCGCCACCGATGCGAGCACCGTGCCGCGGCGCACGCGAGTGGCAAGCGCGGCTGCACCTTCGGGGCCGTTCACGATGCGGCGCACCACGCCCGACAAGTTGTCGCCGCTGCTCTTGGCGGTCGGAAGGAACCGTTCCAGCAACGGACGCACCGCCGTCATGACGGTGAGGCCCGCGAGAAGCGCAACCTTCGCCCCGAACTCGGTCTGCTGGGGCGCCATCAACAAGACGCACACCACGCCGACGAGCGCACCGAAGAGCGTGCGGCCCGCGCGGCTCTGGGGCACCGTGCGCGGGTCGGTGATCATGAAGTAGGTGAAGATGAAGATCTCGGGCGACGTGATGATCGTCAACCACAGGTCATTGCCGCAGACGGGCTGGAATGCCCAGCGCGCGGTGAAGCACTGGCCCGATGCCGCGTTCAACGCGGTGCCGGCGCACAACACCAACCAGAACGACACGACCGTGGGCAGCAGGCCGAGTCGACGAGTGACGAGCGAACCGCCGACGAGAATGACGGCATAGGCGATGATCATCGAGGTGTTTGACAACGGCGCCCACCAGAAGTCGAGTGGTTCCACACGACCACTGCCGAGCACGATGAACGCGAGGACGAGACCCAGATTCGACGGGTTGAAGACGTGCGAGCCGTTGCGTTGGATGACGAATTTCGTCAGCAACGAAAACGCCGCGATGCCCGAGAACATCCACCAGTGGTGAAAGGTCCAGTGGTCACCAACCGGCGTGCTGGGAACGCGCAGGATGAGAGCGATACCGCTGCCGGTGAGCATGGCGCTGGCGGGCCACACGAACGAACGTGTTCGGTAGAAGGTGATGGCCACCTGCATGAGTGCACAGGTGAGAATCGCCGAGAGAATCTGCGGCACGCTGACGTGGAAGCCAAGGCCGACCTGGCCGAGCGTGTGCAGCGTGATGACGATTGCCGCAACGTGCAGGCGCGAGTCGAGCAACCGCGGCAGCACGACGGGGTAGGCCCGGCCACGGATCGTGACGCTACGAGGCGGGGGCGGCGCGGGGGCGTTTGGCGCAAAGAGATTCGTCGTGTGTACGGCCCCCATGAGTTCCCGAGATTAGTCGCGAAACCCTCCGAAAGGGAAAGGGTCTGTCGTGAATGTTTCGGGGCTTATTGCTAAATCGACGTAGGCGGTGGGGGAGGCCCGAAGCGGTTCTCGCCGTCGGTGCCCTGTTGTGCCCAGAACACGAGGTTCACGATCGGTAACAACAGCCACCAGCCGCTGCGGTTCGTGTCGTGCATGCGGCGGATGCCGAACATCACGTGTGGCACGACGGTCACGAACGCAAAGACGTTCGCGATGTCGTTGGAGATGAGGTTCAGGATCAGCTCTCCGGCAACGATGAAGAGGAACCACCACCAAAAATCGGCGCGACGGGCGCGAGTGCGAAAATTGAGGTAGTTGAGAAAGCCCGTCTTCACGGCATTGACGATCGGCATGCCGCCAACCGTATCTATCTACTGGCGCGCGACGAAGTATTTGGCGCGTGGGTGGTGGCAGATGATTGCCGAGGTGGTTTGTTCGGGTTGGTACTGCCAGCCGGTTTCCTCGTTGACGACGATGCCGAGGCGGCCGGCCTCGAGAAGATCGGCGACGGTTGCATTGTCTTCGAGGTCGGGGCAAGCGGGGTAACCCCACGAGTAGCGGCCGCTGCGGTATTGCTGGCGGAACAGACCATGCAGGCTTGGCCCGTCTTCTTCGACGAAGCCCCACTCGGTGCGGATGCGGTGGTGCCAGTACTCGGCAAGCGCCTCGGCCATCTCGACGCCGAGACCGTGGAGCACGAGGTAGTCCTGGTACTTGTTCGCCGCGAACAGTTCCGCGGCGCGATCGCTGACGGATTGGCCCATCGTGACGATGTGGAACGCGGCGTAGTCGGCCTCACCCGATTCGACGCTGCGGAAGAAGTCGGCGATGCAGAGGAACGGCTCTTCCTGCTGGCGTGGATAGTGGAAGCGTGTGCGTTCCTTCGTGCGTGATTCGTCGTTCCACACGACGAGGTCGTTGCCGTCGCCATTCACCGGGAAGTAGCCGTAAACGACCTGCGGCACGAGAACACCTGTCGCCTTTGCAGTGGCGAGTTGTTCGCGCAGGATCGGTCTGATGCGAGCCTTGAAATCATCGTCGGACTCGCCGGCTTCGGGGCGGAACTGCCACTGGTTGCGGAAGAGGGCGGTTTCGTTGATGTAGGCAGCGATCTCGTCGATGCCGATGCCCTTCACGACTTTCGAGCCGATGAACGGTGGCACAAAGACATGGTTGTCGATCGTGACTTCGGGCGAGCGCTTCGGCAGATCGACGGGTGCGCGTTCGGTCTTCGTGCGCTCGGGCAACACGCGGCCGCTGGGTGTGCGACCGAATTCAGGGTCGTCGTTGCCGCCGCGCTTCATTTCCATCAACTTGTCGAGCGTGTTCAGTCCCTCGAATGCGTCACGGCCGTAGAAGACGCGGCCCTGGTACACCTCGCGCAGGTCTTTTTCGACGTAAGTGCGGGTGAGAGCGGCGCCGCCGAGCAGAATCGGCAGGTCGGCCATTCCGACGTTGTTCAGTTCCTCGAGGTTCTCGCGCATGATGAGCGTGCTCTTCACGAGCAGGCCGCTCATGCCGAGTGCATCGGCGTTGACTTCCTTGACCTTGGCGATCATGTCGGCGATGGCGACCTTGATGCCGATGTTGTACACCTCGTAGCCGTTGTTGGTGCAGATGATGTCGACGAGGTTCTTGCCGATGTCGTGCACGTCACCCTTCACCGTGGCAAGAACGAGACGACCCTTCGATGTTTGGCCTTCGGTCTTTTCCATGTGCGGTTCAAGGTGCGCCACGGCGGTTTTCATCGTTTCGGCACTCTGCAGAACGAAGGGCAACTGCATCTGACCCGAACCGAACAGTTCGCCGACGACCTTCATGCCGTCGAGGAGGATGTCGTTGATGATGGTGAGAGGTGCAATGCCCTGGGTCATTGCGGCATCGAGGTCGTCGGTGAGGCCGTCGCGTTCGGCGTCGATGATGCGCTGCTTCAAGCGGCGGTCGAGGGGCCAGTCACTGCGGTCTTCCTTCACCGCTGCAACCGACTGCACGTCCTCGAACATGGTGAGCAGCGCGGTGAGGGCGTCTCGGCCCTCGTACGGCTGGTCCCAGATGAGCGCGTTGCACGCTGCCTTTTGGTCGGCGGGAATGCGCGACAGCGGAAGGATTTTGCTCGCATGCACGATCGCCGAGTCGAGGCCGGCCTCGACGCATTCGGCAAGGAAGACGGAGTTGAGGACCTGGCGCAACGCGGGCTTCAGGCCGAAGCTGACATTGCTGACGCCGAGCGTGGTGAATGCGCCTGG
>JBJTYJ010000153.1:0-2995 GCA_046082705.1 Actinomycetota bacterium
TCAACGTTCCGAAGCCCGTGCAGTCGAAGGGCATTCCTGTGTTGATTGGCGGCAGCGGCGAGAAAAAGACGCTGCGCATGGTGGCCCAGTACGGCGACGCGTGCAACGTGTTCGGCAACCCGACGCAGGTGCGGCACTTAATGTCGGTGCTCGATGAACATTGCGAGCGCTTGGGCCGCAACCCGGCCGACATTTGCCGCACGCGTTTGGGCACGTTGGTGGTGGGCCGCACGAAGGAAGAAGCGTTGATGCGCATCGCCGAGCGCTACGGCGTGTCGTCGTTGGATGATTTGAAGGGCGAACGCTTGGAGCGGATGAAGGCGATGATGATCATCGGCGACCGCGACAGCGTGGGCGAGGAAGTGTCGAACCTGATGGCGGCTGGCCTGGATGGCTTGATCTTCAACCTGCCCGATGCACACGACCTCGAGTCGGTGGCGCTGGCGGGCGAAATTCTTTCGCCACTTTTGAAGAAGTAGGAGCGAGATGAGGCGGTTTTGGGTGCGAGATGTAGCGAAAAGCGAGTCTTTTCACACCGAGAACCCTTCGGTGTGCATGGTGTACGACGACTCGTGTGCCATGTGCAGTGCTGCGGCGCGATGGGTCGAGCGCAACACCGACGTCGAGCTGGTGCCGGGGTCGACCTCGGACATGTCGGCTGAACAATTGGATGCATCTGTATGGCTGGTGGGTGAAGGCCAGTCGACAAGTCGTGCGTTGGCCGTTGCGGGCATTTTGAAGAGGTCGCGGCGTTGGTGGTGGCGTGCATGCGGACATGTGTTGTCGGTGTGGGGTGTGCGTCATGCGGGTGACGTCGTGTACCGCGTGATCGCAGCAAATCGCCACAGGTTCACGCGAAAGCGGGGGTAATCTCGCCTGCATGGCAGGCGATCTGATTTATGCATTCCGGGTGATGCGCCTGCCGCTGTTGGATGCGGGCGGCGCCACCATTGGCCGTCTGGAAGACGTGGTTGTGGTGTCGGGCCGTACGGCCTCGGCCCCGCGAGTGTTGGGCTTCGTCGCCACCAGCCAGCGCCGGCGCATTTTCGTGAACGCCAACCGGGTGGCGACCCTCGACAATTCGGGTGCCCGCCTGCGCAGCTGGGACGTCGACTTCCACCCCTTCAAGGCCAAAGAGGGCGAGCGCCTGCTGCGGGTGCACGTCATCGACCAGAAGGTGTGCGACGAAGCGGTGTCGGATGTTGCCCTGCGGGCCCGCGAAGACGGTCGCAGTGGTGGATGGGAAGTGGCCAAAGTACGCCTGGCGCGACGCAACGCGCTGCGCCGTCGGCCGACGTATCGACTGGTCGACTGGAACGCGGTGCCGGCATTGTTCGCCGCCACCACAGAGGCCGCGGCCGAAGCCGCGCGCCTGCGCGACCTGCACCCCAGTGACGTGGCGGGTGTCGTGCGTTCACTGCCGCTGTTGCAGCGTCGGCAGTTGGCCGAGGCAATGGACGACGAGCGTTTGGCCGACTTGTTGGAAGAGTTGCCCGAGGCCGAACAGCTGCGCCTGATCGAAGGTCTCGACATGGAGCGTTTGTTGAACGTTCTCGACGAGATGGAATACGACGACCTCGCCGACTTGTTGGCCGAGATGCCCGGTGAACAGCGCACGCGCATCTTGGACGAGATGGACGAAGACGAAGCGGCGGTCATGCGCCAACTGCTGTCGTACCAATCGGGGACGGCGGGTGCGTTGATGACACCCGACGTGATCGTGCTGGGCCCGAACGCCACGGTGGCCGAAGCGTTGGCACACGTGCGCAACCCCGAGTGGTTGGTGTCGATCGCCGCACAGGTGTTCATCACCAATCCCCCGTTCCGCGCGCCAACCGGCCGCTATTTGGGTGTGGTGCACATTCAGCGTTTGCTACGCGAACCACCGAGCATGGAACTGGGCCGTTGTCTCGACCAGGAACCAACGATCACGCCCGAGGCCACCGACCGCGAGGTCGCCGAAATGTTGGCCTCGTACAACATGATGGCGATGGGTGTGTGTGACGTGGCAGGACGCCTGCTGGGTGCCATCACCGTCGACGACGTTCTCGACCGCACGCTGCCCGCCGACTGGCGCCAGCGTCGACGTCAGGCGGCTTCGTGATGCGCCGCCGCGAAGACTTGACGATGCCGCGTCGCCGTCGGCGCGTTGGCGTTCACTACGACCCCGATGCATTCGGCCAGTTCAGCGAGTCGATTGCCCGCACCTTGGGTACCGCTCGCTTCTTGTTGTTCCAGAGCTTCGTTTGTGTGTTCTGGTTGACGTGGAACCTGACGTTGCCCGACGAATGGAAGTTCGACCCGAACCCGTTCGGTGTTCTCACCCTTGCACTGTCGCTGCAGGCTGCCTACGCGGCGCCACTCATCCTGCTTGCACAGAACCGTCAGGAAGACCGCGACCGCCAGCAAAGCGAACTCGACCGGTCGGTTGCCTCACGCACCCAGGCCGACACCGAGTTCCTTGCTCGTGAGTTGGCCGCCGTGCGCCTGGCACTGGCCGACATGGTGACGATGGACGAACTGCGCGACCATTTGGAAAAACTGGGCGACCAGGTGGCCGAAATCAGCGAGCGACTCGGCCAGCTACCCGACGCACAGCATCAGCCGTAGCGCTGGAGTACTCGGCAGGTTTGCCGAGTGTGACGAAGTGGTCGCCGTCAAGTTCGATGACGTCGGCCTGTATCGCCGTTGCCAGTTCACGCTGACGCGGCACCGTGACCAGTTGGTCTTTCGTGGTCAGCAAATATGCCGCAGGCACGCCGAGTGTGCCGGCCCAGTCGCGTGAGTCGTACGTAGCAAGTGCGCGTCCGGCGCGGCTGACGATCCAGCCGTCGTTCCGGCGAATCTCACCGATCAACCACGGGATGTATTTCGCGACATGGCTGTCGGGATGCATCGTGCGGTTCAGTGCAACGTTGAGAACGCGTGGTGTGGTGACGTTGCGCATCAACGGTGACACGGCGCTTTGGAAGAGCCACGTGAAGCGGTCGCGACG
>JBJTYJ010000154.1:0-6088 GCA_046082705.1 Actinomycetota bacterium
GGCCAAGAAGAAAAAGGCTGCGCCAGCGAAGAGAAAGGCTGCGCCAGCGAAGAGAAAGGCTGCGCCAGCGAAGAAAAAGGCTGCGCCAGCGAAGAAAAAGGCTGCGCCAGCGAAGAAAAAGGCTGCGCCAGCGAAGAAAAAGGTGTCGGCATCCGTGGCCAAGAAGGCCGCTGCAGCGAAAAAGGCGAAAGAGCGTGAACTTCTCGCCAGGAAGAAGGCTGCGAAAGAACGTGAAGCGCTTGCCAAGGCCCGCGCCGCGGAGAAGAAGCGCGCAGAAGCCGAGAAGAAGGCCCGTCAGCGCGAGGCTGCTGCGGCCAAGAAGGCGAAGGAGCGTGAGCTCCTCGCCATGAAGAAGGCGAAGGAGCGTGAGGCCGCTGCGGCCAAGAAGGCGAAGGAGCGTGAGCTCGCGCTGAAGAAGAAGGAGCGAGAAGCCGAAGCGAAACGCAAGGCCGCCGAGCGTGAGGCTGCGCGTTTGGCGAAAGAGGCCGAGCGTCGTGCTGAGGCCGAGCGCAAAGAGGCCGAGCGTCGAAAGAAGGCGTTGGAAAAGCCACCGATCGTGAAGGGCGAGTCGCGCGACGGCATCACGTCGACCCGCGAGTTCGATCTCAAGTTCCTCTTGGCCCAGCGTGATCTTCTGCTGGAAGAGCGCGCCAAGCTGGTCGGTCAGGCGAATCGTCTCGAGGATGAGGCGAACCAACTGATCGAGGACGCCGAGATGGGCGACGTGCAGTTCGACGACGAAGGCGGCGAGGGTGACACCATGGTCGTCGAGCGCGAACGCGACCTCACCTTGTCTGCGCAGGCACGACAGACCGTCGATGAAATCGACGCCGCACTTGCGCGACTGGGTGTCGGTGAGTACGGCTACTCACAGCGTTCGGGCAAGCCGATCCCGCGCGAGCGTTTGAAGGCGATTCCGTGGACCACCGAACTCGTCGAAGAGCGCGTCGGGGGCATCGGCCGCCGGTGAAGTCACTGCGTGCGTTGACGGCACTGGTTGCCGTCGCGATCGTCGTGGCCGACCAGGCCACGAAGCACTGGGCGCTGAACGCACTCGGCGATGGTCGAACCATCGACATCGTCGGATCGTTGCGTTTCAACCTTGCGTTCAACACCGGCATGGCCTTCGCGAAGGGTCAGGGCATCGGGCCGATCATTGCGGTCGTTGGCGTGATCGTTGTCGCTTATCTTTTGGTCGGTTTGCGCCGAGACACCAGACCGGGAGCGGTCTTCGTCGGGATGGTGGGGGGTGGTGCGGCCGGCAACATTGTCGATCGCTTGTTTCGTGGCGAGGGCTGGCTACGCGGTGCGGTCGTCGACTTCATCGACCTGCAGTGGTGGCCCATTTTCAACATTGCCGACGCTGCGATCGTGCTCGGGGCGGGGGCTCTCGTCGTTGCGTCACTCGCTCCCGAGAAGCCGAGTGCCGGAGTGATCGAGGAAGCGGAATGATCGAGGAGGAAATTCCTTCGGCGCTGGCCGGAGACAGACTCGACCGGGTCGTGGCTTTGCTCGCCGACCTCAGTCGCGCCCAGTCGGCAGCGTTGATCGCCGGCGGTGGTGTCACGATTGACGGCGCGCCCGCCGTGGCGGGGAAGGTGAAGCTCGAAGAAGGCCAGACGATCACGATCGACACGGCCCGGTTGCCCGAGAAAGAACGACCGCGCGGCGACGCGTCGGTGCACGTGAACGTCGTCCATGCCGACGACGACGTCATCGTGGTCGACAAGCAACAGGGCCTTGTGGTGCACCCTGGCGGAGGCAATCCGACGGGAACGCTCGTCAACGGTCTTCTCGCGATGTATCCCGAGATCGCCACGGTCGGTGACCCGTTCAGGCCTGGGATAGTCCATCGCCTCGACGCGGGTACGACGGGGCTCATGGTGGTTGCACGTTCTGCCGATGCCTACGACTCTCTCGTCGATCAGTTGTCACGGCGTCTGGTGCACCGTGAGTACGTAGCCGTTGCTGTCGGGGCATTCGATGCGAAGACGGGTGTCATCGATGCCGCGATTGGTCGCGACGCACGTGAACTGACGAAGATGGCGGTCCGCGTCGACGGGAAGGTGGCCCGCACTCGCTACGCGGTGTTGCGTGAGTTCCACGAGCCGATCATCGCGAGCCTCGTGCGTTGCGAGCTTGAAACCGGTCGCACGCACCAGATTCGAGTGCATCTCGCTGCCGTTGGGCACCCGGTTCTCGGTGATGCGACGTACGGCGGAGTGCGTTCGACGGTGCCGTTCTCGCGTCCGGCATTGCATGCGGTACGACTGACCTTTGCGCATCCGCGCACCGGAGGCGAAATGACGTTCAAGGCGGCCCTGCCCGCCGACATCGAAGGTTTGATCGCCCGCTTCAGTGCGGGTGATTGATCTCGGGCCACGGCGCGGCACCCTTTGCCGCTGCGGCGATACCCGCGAGTGTGTACTGCTCGAGATGGTGCCTCATGTGTTGGCCGGCGCCGTCCCAGATCGCGAGAAGAACGCATTGTCCTTCATGGCTGCATGCGCCGTCCTGGTGCGGCTGGCCGAAGTCACCAACGGTGATCGGGCCGTCGACGGCGGAAATGATCTCGGACAGTTTGATCTCGTTCGGATCCTTGGCGAGGACGTAGCCGCCCCCGACGCCACGCTTCGAGCGCACGAGGCCGGCGCCCTTCAATGCGAGGAGGATCTGTTCGAGATAGGGCTGGGGGAGGCCCGTGCGCTCGGCAATGTCGCGTACCGACGTGGGGCTGGCGGTGTCTGCGTGCAAAGCCAGCGACAGCAACGCGCGACACGCATAGTCGCCCCTCGTTGAAACACGCACGGCTTCATCGTAGAACGTCGCACCTGCACCGGCAGCCATCTGGTTGAATCAGTGCGTGCCTCTCGCCCCTTCTCCCGTTCTGCCGCGCTACGGAAACGGGTCGCTGGCTGACGTGATGCCGTGGATGCTGCGGGCATCCCTTGCTCCGGCCGGCACGGTGCAAGAGGTGCCCACGTGGATGGTTGCCCACGACACGGCCGTCACGCGTCGGGTCGTGCTTCTGATCGACGGGATGGGTTGGAACCAACTGCGTGCACGTGAAGGCGTGGCGCCGACGCTTGCGGGCCTCGCCGGTACAACGATCACATCGGTGGCCCCGACAACGACTGCGACGGCTCTCACGTCACTGTCGACGGGTACCTGCCCGGGTGAGCACGGAGTCGTCGGCTACCGCATGGATATGGGATCGAGTGTCATGAACACGCTGCGCTGGGGTGACGAGCGCGGCGACTTGCGGCGGGTTCACGCGCCGGCCGACGTGCAGCCCTGTGAGCCCTTCATGGGTGTACGGGTTCCCGTCGTGTCGAAGGCGGAGCTGGAGGACACCGGTTTCACCGAGGCGCACCTCCGCGGATCACGTCCCGCGGGTTGGCGAGTTGCGTCGAGCATTCCCGTCGTTGTCGCCGAACTTCTCGCACAGGGTGAGCCGCTGGTGTACGCGTACTACGACGGCCTCGACAAGGTTGCGCACGAACGCGGCTTCGGGCCCTACTACGACGCCGAACTTCGCGCCTGCGACAAGCTCGTCGCGGATCTCATCGGCGCCCTGCCTGCGGGTACCGCGCTGTACGTCACCGCCGACCACGGGCAGGTGCAGGTCGGCAACAACATCGTGAAGCCGCCCGCCGACTTGATGCGCCTCGTGCGCAGGCAGTCGGGAGAGGGTCGATTCCGTTGGCTGCACGCACGCGAGGGGGCCGAACGCGAACTTCTCTCCGCTGCGGCCAACCTTTTCGCAGACGTTGCATGGGTGGCGTCGCGCGACCAGATCGTCGACGAGGGCTGGTTCGGCCCCGTCGTGCGTCCGCCGGCACTGCGTCGTCTTGGCGACGTGGCACTTGTCCCGTTCGCCGACGTCTCATTCGACGACCCGGCCGACGGTGGCCATTTCGTGCTGCAGTGTCGCCACGGCAGCATGACGGCCGCCGAGGTTGAGGTTCCTCTGCTGGTGCACGTGGCCTGAGGTCAACCTAAAATCGCCCTACGATGAGCGAAACCCCTGAAGTTCTCACTCCCAACGGCAACGAACCGGAATCCGAAACGATCACCGAGCCTGCAAAGGTGATGCGCATCGGTTCGATGGTGAAACAGCTACTTGATGAAGCGCACTCGACGTCTCTCGACGAACCCAGTCGCGAACGTCTGGCCGAAATCTACGAACGATCGATCGTCGAACTGTCCGAGGCATTGTCCCCCGACTTGCAAGATGAACTGCGCATGCTCGCACTGCCGTTCCACGAGGGGACGATCCCGTCCGAAGCCGAACTGCGCGTTGCAAAGGCACAACTCGTCGGCTGGCTCGAGGGTCTCTTCCACGGCATTCAAGCGACGCTGTTCGCACAGCAAATCGCCGCGCGTCAACAGCTCGAACAGATGCGCCAGCTTCCCGGTGCGATGCCCCCGACTGCTCCGGGCGCATCGAACGGTCAATATCTCTGACACCGACCGTCGGCGGTGCTCCTCACACCAGCCGAGCGACACCCATTTGGTAATTTCGGGTCCCTGACCCGTCATGTCCAGTTCATTCTCGCACCTCCACGTCCACACCGAGTTTTCGATGCTCGACGGTGCGTCACGTCTCGACGAATTGGTGTCAGCAGCTGCGGCCGACGGCCAGCCCGCGCTCGGCATCACCGACCACGGCAATATGTACGGCGTTCTCGACTTTTACCGCGAATGCAAGGCGCAGGGCGTCAAGCCCGTCATTGGCACCGAGGCCTACATGGCGCACGAGTCGCGCCACGAGCGGCCCGCACGCCGTGGCCGCATCGACGACACCGGCGGTGACACCGACGCGGGGAGCAAGCTCTACTACCACCTCACGTTGCTGGCCGAAAACGACATCGGCTACCGCAACCTCATTCAACTCTCTAGCCTCGCGTATCTCGAGGGCTACTACTACAAGCCTCGGCTCGACTGGGATCTGCTCGCGCGGTACAGCGAAGGTCTCATCTGCACCACCGGCTGTCTGGGTGGTCACGTCCTCCAGGCCTTGTTGCGCGGTGATGAGAAGGGCGCAATCGAGCGCGCATCGCGGCTCCAGGACATCTTCGGTAAGGACAACCTCTTCGTCGAAATCCAAGACCACGGCATTCCCGCACAGATCGAAACCAACCCCAAGCTTTTCGAGATTGCCAAGAAAATCGGCGCGCCGCTCATTGCGACCAACGACTCGCACTACACGCACCGCGACGACCACACCGCGCACGATGCGCTCCTCTGCGTCCAAACGGGGTCGATGCTCTCCGACCCCAATCGATTCCGGTTCGAGGGTGAAGAGCACTACCTCAAGTCGGCCGCCGAGATGCGTTATCTCTTTCGTGAGGTGCCGCAGGCCTGTGACAGCACGCTCTGGGTCGCCGAGCGCGCGAACGTCAACATCGAATTCGAACAGGTCCACCTGCCCGAGTTCCCGGTGCCGGCAGGTTTCGATAGTGACATCGAATATTTGAAGCATCTCACCACCGCGGGCGCGCGCGAGCGCTGGGGTGACAAGCTTCCGAAAGAAGCCGTCGAACGCCTGTCGTACGAGTTGAAGGTCATCGCCGACATGGGGTTTGCGTCGTACTTCCTCATCGTTTGGGACCTCATCCGTCACGCGCGTGAAAGTGGCATTCGCGTGGGCCCGGGTCGCGGCTCGGCGGCGGGTTGCGCCGTTGCGTACTGCCTGCGCATCACCGACCTCGATCCCATTCGCTACGACCTTCTGTTCGAACGGTTCCTCAACCCCAGCCGCGTGTCGATGCCCGACATCGACATGGACTTCGACTCGCGATACCGCGACGAGATGATCCGCTACGCCGCCGAAAAATACGGTCGCGACCGCGTCGCGCAGATCATCACGTTCGGCACCATCAAGGCACGCAACGCGGTGCGCGATGCGGCGCGTGTGCTCGGCAAGCCGTACGCGCTCGGTGATCGTGTCGCCAAGCTCATGCCACCGGTCGTGATGGGTCGCGACACACCGCTGCGGTATTGCTTCGAGCAGAGCGAGAAGCATGCCGACGGGTTCCGGGCGGCCGCCGAACTGCGCACCGAGTACGAGCGTGATGCCGACGTG
>JBJTYJ010000155.1:0-2430 GCA_046082705.1 Actinomycetota bacterium
CGGCATTCCTCGGTTTGCTCGCAGCGCTGCGGGTCTCGCCACTTCGGAGATAGCGTCCCGAGCGATGAAACAGAGACTCTTTTTTCTCGTCCTGTCGATTGTTCCCGTAGCCCTTCTGTCCGCGTGCGCGAGCGACGAGAAAGAACTTCGCCTGTCCGGGGGTGTCGACAATTTCACTATCGACCCCAAATTCAAGGACTTCTGCGCAGCCTACGACGACCTTAACCTTGCGCTGAACGACATGACCGAGATTGGGACGACCAAGGAAACGTTCAAGGTCGTTCTCGAAAAGAGCAGTACCCTCGTTGACGTCTCGCCGGATGACATAGCTGATGCAGTCCTCAGCAATGATGCGATTCTCAACGCGATGAACCAGGCGTTCTCCGACCGCGGTTACGACAGGGAAAAGATTGATGCTGATGAGAGTCTGCGCCAAGAGGTGCAACAGCTCTATGCCCAAGAGGGTCTGCCTGAACTGGCCTCGAAGTACGCCGACTATTTGGTGAAGAACTGCGGCGTTTCGGTCGAGGCCCAGTAACCGTCAGCCGTCAGTTGGCGGTGATGTTCTTGATTTCCTCGGCGACGATCTTCGTGATGTCGGTTTGGGGAATCGCGGTCTGCATTCCCATCACCTTCATCATGTCGCCGACGACCTTGATCTTCCCCGACATGAATGCCTGCATACCCGCCGCCTGATCTTGATTCACGAAAATCGCCTTCGCGGTCGTGTAGTCGGTGGTCACGGTTGCGTCGGCATCGGCAAGTTCGCCGAGGTCCATCACCATCTCGCCGGAACTGGTGTCCATGAAACTCTTCACGGTGCCATCACCGAATGGCACGTCGGTGACCACCTGGTTGATCTTGATACTGAAGGTGATCATCGGTGCCTCGTCCTTGTACTTCTCGCGAATCTCGCGCGCGGCGGCCATCCACTCTTCTGACAAAAACTGGTGCGACATGCGACCAACCTACCCACACTCAGGCGTCGAGGGGAACGCCTGACAGACCGGGGCGTCGTACGCCGGGCACTGTCACGAGACCCGCGTTGGCCGTCACGGGTTCGGTGAGGTCGTGCACCCAGTAGCGATCGGACGCGCCGATGTCCGATGCGAGCGTCACCGATGAATGTGCCGCCAGGCGGACGTTGGCCCAGCGGGCCACTCCTGTGTCGAACATGCCCCCGATCCACGCCCCCGCACCGTGGTCAGCGAGTCTGTCCAATGCCTCGAGGCAGGCGAGATAACCGAACCGGGCGGGTTTCAACGTCACGTCGGTGCATTCGTGGTTGGCCAATGCGTCGAGCGCATCGGAAGCATTGCGAACACCCTCATCGAGGGCCACGCGTATTGCGCCCGTGGCAACCAGTGCCTGGTGCGATGCGGTGTCGTGCGGTGCGAAGGGCTGCTCGACGATGTCAAGACCAAGGTCGCCCAGCGATGCAACGTGCCGCACGTCGCCGTCGCCGTACGAACCGTTCGCATCACCCAGCAATACGACGTCACTCGCAACGACGGTGCGCAGCTCCCGCACCATCTCGGTCGTGTGCAGACCCGGACCAATCTTCAACTTCAGGCGCGAATATCCGGCGGTGACTGCCTCGACGGCGTGGCGCACAACCATCTCGATGACGTTCGATGCATCGGTGCCGTTGGGCGGAACGTTGCCCAGCGTCGCGCCCGCGGCAGCCGCGCGTTTGGGTGTCGTCCGGAACAATGATTCGAAGGCGGTCCCGGCCGCACGCAACTGTGAGTCGAGAACCGCCGTTTCGAGTGCTGCGACGGCCATCGGGTGGCGCGAGCACGCATCGCCGTCGATTGCGGTGACGAGCGAGCGGACCATCGTTGCCGTGACCGAGGCCCGTCCGGCGAAAGCCGATGGCGAAACGTCGGCGAGAAATGCTGCGGCCGCGTCGGCGGTCTCGCCCGTGTACGTGGCATCGTCGGGAGCGCCGCATTCGCCCCAGCCCCGCGTCTCCCCGTTTCCCACCTCGACGACGAGCAAACGTCGCGACCTGTGTTCCCCGTGGCTCGCGACGACGGGCTGCACCAGGTCGAGTTCACGGCGGTGCAATCGGACAAATCCCGTTGCATCGCCGATCTCGACCGGCGGCAGGACGCTCAGGTTCACGATCACACGCTACGGCGTGACCTTTGACGCCTTTACATTCCGCAAAAGGATTGTGGGGTGGACCACCCCCGCGGGCAGACTTGGAGCGCTATGGCGCGCATTCTCGTGACCGAAGAAATCGCCGATGGCGGCCTCGACCGTCTGCGGCAGGCCGGCCACGAAGTCGACATTCGACTCGGCCTCGACCATGCCGAGTGGCTCTCGGTCGTGAAGGGGGCGCACGCACTCATCGTGCGTTCGGCAACAGATGTCAATGCCGAAGTACTTGCAGCCGGTGGCGACCTCGTCGTCGTCGGTCGCGCG
>JBJTYJ010000156.1:0-3939 GCA_046082705.1 Actinomycetota bacterium
GCGACTTTGTCGTGTCCGTCGATATGGCCGAACCACAACGAGGTCATGATTCCCACCATCGACGCAGACGATGCCTGGTGTCCACCAACCTTCACCTCGTCCGCCAACCGTTCGCGGTTCGCGTGATCGATCATTCGGGTCGCCAACCACAACACCCGCCGCTGGATCGTCTCGAGAGCGTCCAGGTCGGGTATCGGTGCGAAAGACATGACATCAGAACAGTCCATTTGTCGACGCAATGCAAGTATCGCGAGGAGCGTTCTTCGCGCCGTAGAGTCTCGAGCGGTGTCTTCTCACAACAACCCCGCAAACATTCGTGTCGGTCTTCTCGCTTACGGCGCGATCGGCCACGAGCACAATCTCGCCGTGCAGGGAACCCCGGGCCTCAAACTCACGGCCGTGTGCGACGTCAACCCCGATCGCATTGCCGCGGCAAAGGAACTTGCCCCAGCCGTCGAAGCATTCTGCGACGCCACCGCCATGCTCGACTCGGGTCTCATCGATCTTGTGGTCATTTCAACTCCGCCCAACAGCCATTACTCGTGGGCAAAGGACGCGTTGTCGCGCAACGTTCATGTGGTGCTCGAAAAGCCCATGGCCCTCACCGCACAGCAGTGCGATGAACTGATGGAACTCGCCGCGAAGAAGAACCTGCTTCTCGTCGTCTACCAAAACCGCCGGTACGACCCCGACTTCGCGACCATGGCCCGCCTCATCGCCGAGGGTGCGATCGGTGACGTCTTTCAGTACGACTCTTTCGTTGGTGGCTATTCCGAGCCGTGTACTTACTGGCATTCGAACGCCGAAGTGTCGGGCGGTGCAATCTTCGACTGGGGCAGCCACTTCATAGATCAGATCCTCACCGTGATTCCCGATGAGATCGAGCACGTCAGTGGACAGAACCACAAGCGTATCTGGATGCATGCAACGAATGCCGACCACGCACAGGTGACGATCACGTTCGCCTCGGGTGCACAGGCCACTTTCGTGAACTCCGACCTCGCTGCCGCGCGTAAACCGAAGTTTTACGTGTTGGGAACCAAGGGCGCAATCGTCGGCGATTGGGACGCCGCTGCCGAGCCCGCAGTGGCCGACCTTCCGGCGATCCTCACCCTCCACACCAACGACGGCACCCGGTCGGTCGTCGCACTCGACACCGTGGCACCCTTCTCCTTCCACCACTCGATCGTCCAGTACCTGACGGACAAGACGCCGATGTCGGTCCAGGCCCTGCAGTCGCGCAACGTGGTTGCCATCATGGAAGCTGGCGAACAATCGGCACTGCGCAACGCACAGCCGGTCGTTCCCAACATCGCAATCCCGTGACCGTTCGCTGGGGTTTCATCGGTGCCGGCTTCGTGGCCGGACGCGCAATGGCCCCCGCGGTGCACGCGGCGGACGGAGCCGTGCTCTACGCGGTCGCCAGTCGCGATGCCCGCCGTTCGGCCGAGCTCGAGCCGCAAGTCGTCCATGAGTCGTACCGGGCACTGATCGAAGACCCGCGAGTCGACGCGGTGTACATCAGCCTCACGAACGTTCAACATCTTGAATGGGTGGTCGCCGCCCTCGAAGCAGGCAAGCACGTTCTGTGCGAGAAGCATCTTGCTCTCAACGCAGATGAAGTCCGCACAATGCAGGCAGCAGCCGATCGCCATCAACGTCTCCTCGTCGAGGCGGTGTGGACACGTTGGCAACCACGAATGAAGCGCATGGCTGAAGTGGTGCAGCGTGGCGATCTCGGCGACATCTCATCCATCTCTTCTGCATTCACCTTCCAGGGCGACCTCACCGGCAACTACCGATCCCAACCCGAGATGGGCGGTGGAGCACTGCTCGACGTCGGCTGCTACCAGGCCCACCTCTGGTTGATGCTTCTGGGGGAAAACGTCGAGTTCTCCGTCGATGCCGTCGACATCGCAACCGGTCCAACCGGAATCGACCTCACGACAAAGGCGCACGTCAACCTGAATCGTGCGGTTCAAGCCGAAATGCATTGCTCTTTCGACATGGCGCCAGAACAGCGGATCGCCGTATCCGGTACATCCGCTTCGATGCGCACCGGTGAAGGCGAAGCATTCACGTTGTGGAAGAGCGATGCGACTCTCATCATCGGTGACACCGTCGAGGCATTCGCACCAGACGACGCGTTTGCTCTCATGGTGCAAGACGTGAGCGCTGCCATTCAAGGTGACGACCATGGCGTCTTCGCCTCAGCAAGTTCCCTTCGGGCGGCCGAGATCCTCGACGCAATTCGCTCCTTCCCAAATTAGGACGAAGCGCTCAATGAGCGACACCGCTTATCCTTGATGTCGGGCAGATGTCGTGGGATCTCTCACGTTTCTGATGGGAATGCCCAACCAAGGAGAAGCAAACATGACGGAGCTCAAGGTTGGCCTCGTGTTGTATCCGAAATTCACGGCACTCGACATTGTGGGTCCGTTCCAGACATTGGTCGACGTGCCCGGTGTCGACGCCTTTTTCGTCGCGAAGCAAGCGGGTCCGGTCGTTGATCACACCGGGCGTCTCACGCTCACCGCAACAATGGCCTTTGATGACGTTGATTCACTGGATGTCGTTGTCGTGCCAGGGGGATTTGCAGACGGCCACATCCAGCCCGGCGATGACGTCGTTGAATTCATCAAACGAATCCACCCGACCACACAATGGACAACGAGCGTCTGTACGGGTTCGATCTACCTTGCGCATGCGGGACTCTTGGCGGGAACCACCGCCACGAGCCACTGGGCTGCTTACTCGCGACTCGCTGCACTCGGTGCGTTACCTACGGAGACACGCGTGGTGGAAGTAGGCAAGATCATCACTGCTGCCGGAGTGTCGTCGGGCATCGACATGGGCCTCACGCTGGTCGCGCGACTCGCGGGTGACGACATGGCCAAATCAATTCAGCTCGCAATCGAATATGACCCGCAGCCGCCGTTTGATTCGGGCGCACCATCAAAGGCATCTCCTGAAATCTTGTCGTTGGTCTCGACCATCTTCAGCGGCCAAGGCTGAGGTGCACGACCCAGCGGTAGCGTTGCCGTGTTGCCTTCGTGAGGCTGGTGCGAAATTCTGAACCCCAGTATTGATGGGGCAGTGGCTGGGGTTTCAGTAAATGTTGGGAACGCAAAACGCCGTTTTTTGGAACGCGGTCATGCTGATAGGTCAGGAGAAGGTCTCCCACAGTGACAGGCAAATGAGTGTTATAAATAGGCTGTGGCTGTGATTATTCGTGATTTGCTTCCGTCTGACATTGGCCCAGCAGTTCGCTTGTTGGAAGAATGCCGCCTGTTGCCCGACACAAAGCCCGCCGATATCGCACGGTTCGTGAGCGACGTTTCCTCAGGTGCACCGGGCGCGGTCGCAACTGATGGCGATCGGATCATCGGAGTCATTCAGGCTCGCATTGTGTCTGATGATGGCTGGATAAATGTGGTGACAATTGATCCCGGTTGGCGGCACCAAGGGGTTGGCTCAAAAATGTTGTTCCGTCTAGAAGAAAAACTGATGCACCTTGGCGTTCGAAAAATTTCTGCGTTGCTGTCAAAATCGCAAGCTGGCGAGACAGCTCTGGTAAACCGAGGTTTTTCCGCCATTCATGATTTGATTTTGTATGAAAAGTTAGAGCCAATCGCGCCCACTGCTATGCGCATCGTTGATCAATACGGGGGCGAGATTTTGTCGTCCGATCTTTGGAACTGTGTGGCGGGTATGCATGCCGAGAAGAAGATCATCGATGGTCGTGTTGTGGCCCCATTGGCCGATCCGACCACTGCAGAGAGAGTAGGTGTAAATGCACCTGCGACTGTTTTGCTCTTTGGACCTCCAGGAACCGGGAAGACAAAATCTCGCCCCCGTATTGATCAACGATGCGCATAGCAGTGGGCGCGATTGGCTCTAACTTTTCATACAAAATCAAATCATGAATGGCGGAAAAAC
>JBJTYJ010000157.1:0-3073 GCA_046082705.1 Actinomycetota bacterium
GCTGCAGCCGGTTGCCGGCGGCGAAGCGCGTTTTGTCGAAGTGCAGGGCACGGCCGAGGGTCAGGCGTTTGCGCGTTCGGAACTCGACACGTTGCTCGAGTTTGCTTCGCACGGCCTCGGCAAGATCTTCGATGCGCAGCGTGGCGTTTTGGCAACTCCGCCGGTGCAGCGTCCGCTCGGTCGCTGATCACGCACCCGTGACCAAGCCACGCGAACTCGTTTGCGCAACGGCAAATCCGGGAAAGGTCGCCGAGATCGCGGGTTTGCTGCCCGATGGTTGGACCTTGTTGCCGCGGCCTGATTCGGTCGGTGACATTGTCGAGGACGCGGGGACATTGGTCGGCAATGCGCGATTGAAAGCGCGGGCGATTCTCACGGCAACGGGTAAGGCGTCGGTTGCCGACGACACGGGGTTGGAGGTTGCCGCGCTGGGCGGCGCACCCGGGGTGGACACTGCGATTTATGCGGGACAGGGCTGCACCGATGCCGACAACAGGCGAAAGTTGTTGGTGGCGCTCGACGGAGCAGCGGACCGTAGTGCGCGATTCGTCACGGTAGTTCTCGTCGCGTGGCCCGATGGTTCCGAGACCATCGTCGAGGGCGTGTGCAACGGCCACATCGCTGAGGTTGAACGTGGTGACCGCGGATTTGGCTTCGATCCGTTGTTCATCCCCGATGACGGTGATGGTCGCACGTTCGCGCAGATGTCCGCCGAGGAAAAGAACACCGTGTCGCACCGCGGTCGTGCGTTTCGCGCGCTGGCCGAACGGCTGTCGGAATCACCAACCGCGTAGGTCGATGGCCCACTCGTCGACGACGAGGCCGTCGCGGTGCACCCAGGCTCGTTCGTGTTGTGACATCGTGGGGTCGATGTGTGCCGGGGTGACGAGCACGCGTTCGCCGATCTTTGGCAGGAACGTCGGCGCTCCGTGCGAGTTCGGGTCGCGTTTGATCGCGAAGGTGACGTGTTCGTCCGAGCAGAACCACACGTCGTAGCCGTCGACTTCGGGGTTGCCGTGGTCCATGCCGAGCGCCTTCAGACCGACGTCGGCAACGGCCCAGCCGGCCGAGCGCGAGATGACGGTGCCGACGACGTGCACCGCCTGTCGGAACGGAAAGCCGAGCGTCGCGTACTGCGTGTCCATCAATGCATAACTGCCGGCCTGCAGTTCGGTGATGCCGGTGTCGAGGTGTTCGCGCCACGTGCCCGTGCCGCCGGCGGAGATGACGTCGCCGCCGACCTTTTCCGCACAGCTGCGCAAGGTCTCCATTGCCGCCTTCACCTGGTCGCTTTTGGCGGCTGCATCGTTGACCATCATCAGGTGGCCCTCGTAACCCATCACGCCGCGCACATTCAGGCGAAGCGATCGCGCCAGGTCTGCGAGGCGTGCCGCGTCGTCGGGTTCGACGCCGCAGCGGGGGAGACCCACGAAGACATCGATGAGAACGTGCTTGATTCCCGCGCGTGCGGCCGCGTGCACCGTCTCGTCCGAGTCAACGGCAACGGTTGCACCGGTACCCGCGATCGCACCGAGCCGTGCCGGGTCGACCGATTCGTTGGCGAGAAGAAAGTCAGCCTCGATGCCTGCTTTGGCGAGTCCCGAGATTTCGCGTGGTGTGGCACAGGTGAAACCGGTGTGACCGAAGCGGTGTTGCACCTTGGCAAGCGAGCTGCACTTGTGGGCCTTCACGTGGGGGCGCAGGCGGCTGCCCGGCCAGGCCTGCGCCATGGTTGCAAGGTTGGCCTCGAGGGCGCCGGCATCGATGATGAGGGCGGGGGTCGGCAGGTCGTCGATGAACATGTGCCGGCGGAGAGACTCGAACTCTCACTGGCGGCGTCCTAAGCGCCGTGCCTCTGCCATTGGGCTACGCCGGCGGCGTGACGAAGGCTAACTCTCGATGCGTCGGGAACGGGAGCGTTCTTTGACAGAATGTAAAGGTGACGACAAAAACGGCCTCGCCTGTCAGCCCCGTGTCGGGCCTTTCGAAAGAAGCGCTGACCGACCAACTCGGCCTCGCCGATTCGGTGGTCGATGCGGCGTCGCTCGCCAACAGCGTCAAGCGCTTCGCCGAGCAGAAAATCGTCCTGCCGACGTTCGCACAGTTGGCCGACCCGTCGACGATTCCCGCCGAGGTGACGGCAGGGCTGAAGGGCCTCGACAAGGACGCGCCCGATGCGCAGAACCTGTTCCGCGTGCATTGGTACAACAACATGGCCGGCGAGCGCGTGTCGGTTCCCGATCACGTGGTGTTGCCGTCGTCGCTGACCGGTGTCGAAAACCCGATCATCGTTGTCTTCGGTGACCGGTTCCCGATGATCACGGCGCACAAGGTGCTCGCTGCGTATTCGTGTTTCGCGCCGCGCGTGATCTCCGGTCAGTTCGACCCGACCAAGCACCGCGCCGTGTGGCCCTCGACGGGTAACTATGCGCGCGGCGGTGTTGCGATCAGCCGCATCATGGGAAGCCGCGGCGTTGCGGTGTTGCCCGCGGGCATGTCGCAGGAACGTTTCGACTGGCTCGACCGTTGGGTGGCCGATCCCGCCGACGTCATTCGTACGCCCGGCACCGAAAGCAACGTGAAAGAGATCTACGACGCCTGCAACGAAATGGCGACGGATCCCGGCAATTTCATCCTCAACCAGTTCTGTGAGTTCGGCAACCACGTCGGTCACTACTACGTCACCGGTTCGGCCCTCGCGCATGCGTTCGAAACCGTCGCCAAGGCCAGTGGCAATCCGCGTCTGCGTTGTGCGGCGTTCACGTCGGCCACGGGAAGTGCGGGAACCATCGCCGCGGGCGACCGATTGAAGGATCTCTACGGCACGAAGATTGTTGCCGTCGAGGCCCTCGAGTGCCCGACGATGCTCGAGAACGGTTTCGGCGAGCACAACATTCAGGGAATCGGCGACAAGCACATCCCTCTGATTCACAACGTGATGAACACCGACGTGGTGTGCGCCATCAGCGATCGGGCGACCGACGAGCTCGACGTCCTGTTCAATTCGGACGAGGGACGCGAGTTCCTCGTCCGACGAAAGGGAATCGACCCGTCGCTCGTCGCGGCGCTCGAG
>JBJTYJ010000158.1:0-2199 GCA_046082705.1 Actinomycetota bacterium
CGTCGGGGTTGACCGGCAGTTCACCGTCGAGGTCGTAGGTGCCCGACAGCACTTCCTTCCACGCGGTGCCACGTTCGGCGAAGCCGAGGTCTTCCATCAACACCAACTCCGTGGGTGTGAAGCAGTCGTGCACCTCGGCCATCGCCAGTTCGGCGCGCGGGTCGGTGATACCGGCCTGGCTGTAGGCGTCTTCAGCGCTGTGCACGACTTCGTCGAACGTCGTGTAGTCGTAGGCGGGGTCGATCGGACCCGCCGCGGGGCCGGCCACAAACGAGAGTGCCTTCACGTACAGCGGCTTGTCGGTGTACTTGTGGGCGTCTTCCGCGCGCACGATGATCGCGGCAGCCGAACCGTCGCTGACACCGCTGCAATCGAAGATGCCGAGCGGGCCGGCCACGAGCGGAGAACACGCGATGGTCTCCATCGGCACTTCCTTCTTGAACTGCGCGCGCGGGTTCAACGCACCGTTGCGGTGGTTCTTCCACGCGATGCGCGTCAGCACGTCCTTCAACTCCGACTCATCGACGCCGTACTTCTTCGCATAGGCGGGAGCGAGCAACGAGAAACTCGCCGGTGCGGTGACGGTGGCCTTCGTGCCGTCGTCGGCGGGAGCAGAAACCACAAGACCCGAGTAACCCGAGTCCTTCAACTTCTCGACACCGATTGCCATCACGACGTCGTACGCACCCGACGCAACCGCGTAACACGCATTGCGGAAGGCTTCGCTGCCCGTGGCGCAGTAGTTCTCGACGTGCGTCACCGGCTTGTGCTGAATCTTCAGTGGACGACTGAGCGTGAGGCCCGACAGACCAGAGCCCATCGTTCCCAACCAGAAGGCATCGATGTCGTCGAGATTGACGCCGGCGTTCTTCAGCGCCGCATCGGACGACTCGATCAACATGTCGTCGGTGCTCTTGTCCCAGTGCTCACCGAAGTTGGTGCAACCCATACCGATAATTGCAACCTTGTCGCGAATTCCGTGACTTGCCATCTTTCGCT
Source organism: Actinomycetota bacterium (assembly GCA_046082705.1). Taxonomy (GTDB): domain Bacteria; phylum Actinomycetota; class Acidimicrobiia; order Acidimicrobiales; family Ilumatobacteraceae; genus F1-20-MAGs119. Next base: position 1,000 of record JBJTYJ010000158.1, read on the forward strand.
CCCTGCTTATGCGCTACGCCCTGACGGGCTTCGCTTTCCAAAAATAATTGTGGATGCCGTCGACGGTGTAGAGGCGACGGAACGTCATCTCCACCCGGTCGCCGATCTTTACCGATGCCGGGTCGACGTCGGTGAGTTCGCACTGGAACCGCCCGCCGCCGTCGAAGTCGATGACCGCAGCCACCACGGGCGGGCTCATGCTGTAGGCAAGACGATCGACGGTGTAGGTGGCGATCGTGGCCTGGATGTCGGCCATGCGCACCATTTCCATCTGGTCGATGCTGCCCGACTTCATGCTGACGCGTGCCGGCGGCAGATAAACGAAACCGCTTTCATCACGGCTGCCGTAGAGGCCGTACTTCCACGCCTGCGAGCGCAGGCTCGGCGGGCCGGCCGGACGATCGGGCTCGGGACGACGCGGGGGCTCGCGGTGCAGGAACCCGCGCCACGTGAGGAACTGTGTGTAGGTGAGGTCGTTGCGACCCGCGGCGATTTGTGCACGCACGGTCAGTTCGGCCGCTTGTCGCGCGCGGTACTTGGTGATCGCATCGGTGGTGCGCAACAGCCACACGTTCACTCCGTCGGCGAGCAGCACCACTGCGATGATCTGACCGGGCTCGGCACGGTCGAGAACGTCGGCGAGAATGACGCCCCACTGCGCAGTGCCTGAATTACCGATTGTTGCCAACAAGTCGTCGGCCACCGATTCTCCGGCGACGCCGCATGCCTTGGCCGCCGCCTTGACCGCACGCGTGTGCAGACCGGAGAAGATCGTGTGCGTGATGTCGCCGGGGGCAAGGTTCGCGCCCTTTAGTGCATCGCTGAATGCATTGTCGACGAGTGGTGCGTAGGCATGTTCGCCAAAGCGCTCTTCCCACTGTTTGCTTGCCGGCTCACCGGGTCGACGCCAACGATCGGTGAACTCGGCAGTCGCACCCGCACCGCCGATGACTTCGGCGATCACACCCTCGGTTCCGAAACAGAAGGCCGCAGCAGCATCACCGCCACTTGATTCATCGGCGCCGCCAGGAAGTCCCGTGCGAATGTCGGACAGGATTGCCATCGCGTTGCCGTTGCCGGCACCCATCATCGCGGCAACACCGCTGCGCACCGAGCCGATCGTGTCGACGGCAGTTGTCGATGCGGGAAGACTGAGCGCTGCGTGGATGGTGTTTGCGTTCGTCTTGTCGAGATACGCAG
>JBJTYJ010000159.1:0-3030 GCA_046082705.1 Actinomycetota bacterium
CCATCGTCACCTTTGCTCCGGCATCGCCGAGCGCATCGGCAACCGAGATCGCCTCGCACGTGCCCGTGTCGTCGTCGACGAAACAGTCTCCGGTGACCTCGGCTCGTCCACCGAAACCGAAGACGTCCCACGACGTGTACACGTGGGGCAGGTCGGCGCCGCTGACGGGCGTCGACGGGGTCGACAATTGGAAACCGTCACGGCGCGGTGTCGACCCCGTCGCAACGATCAGCTCGTCGGGCTTTTCAGCCGCGATCGTGTCGGGGTCGGCAAACGTGCCGAGGTAGATCCGTACACCGAGGCGCTCGATCTCGCGCGAAAGAAAGTCGGTGATCGCTGCGAGATCGCTGCGGCGCGGCGCGCGTGAGGCGATCGACACCTGGCCGCCGAGTTGACGGGTGGCCTCGTACAACACCACTTCGTGCCCACGCAGTGCCGCCGTGCGGGCCGCTTCGAGGCCTGCGGGACCACCGCCCACGACCATGATCTTCTTCTTCGTCGGCGCAGGTGCAACGGGCTCGAAGGGCACGGACGTCTCGTTCGCGGCCGCCACGTTGACGACGCAGCTCAACTTTCCGGTCGCCATCAACTGCGCGACACATCCCATGTTCGACCCGATGCAGGGCCGAACAAGGTCTTCCTCGCCGCGATGCGCCTTGTTGACCAGTTCGGGGTCGGCAATGAGAGCACGGACCATCGACACCATGTCGCCGGCGCCGCTTTCGACGATGTGGTTTGCGTGGTCGAGGGTCATGATGCGCCCGACAACCATCGTCGGCTTCGACACGACCTTGGTGATGACTTCGTTCGGCGCCATCTCGTGGCCGAGCGGGTCTTCCATCGTCGAGAGCAGCTTGTGGAATCGCCAGTACGAACCCATGTGCAGCGACACGTAGTCGACGTATTTCTCGACGTATTGGGCGATCTCTGCGTTGTCCTGGGGTGTCAGGCCACCCGGGATGTACTCCTCGTTCGGCAGGCGGATTCCCACACAGAAGTCGTTACCGACCACCCGACGAATCTCTTCCAGTGTTTCCACGAGGAAACGCATACGGTTCTCGAACGACCCGCCGTATTCGTCGTCACGAAGGTTCGTTGCGGGTGACATGAACTGCTGCAACAGGTAGCCACTCGAAGCATGCACATCGATGCCGTCGAGGCCACCGTCGCGGATTCGACGTGCCGCGTCGCCGAATGCCTTCACGACATCGCCGATCATGCCGGTCGACATCGGCATCGGAATGGTGCCGATGTTCGGGCTGGGAATCGCACTCGCCGCATACGGGAAAGGCGCCTTGCGCGGTCGCGCCGCGGCACCGGGGTGGTACACCTGGGCGAACATCTTCATGCCGTACGGTCGCATCCGCTCGGCGATCTCGCGATAGATCGGAATGATCGAATCGTTGTAGAGCGGCATCAGCGACGGCGCACTATCGTGCACACTCGTCGCCTCGAGCGTGCTCATTGCAACTCCCCCACGTGCCCGCGCCTCGTGGTACGCGATCAACCCCTCGCCGCTCAGCAGCGTTCCGTGCGCCGAACGCACGATGCGGTTCTTCAGTTCCACCCCGCCGACGGTGATCGGCTGAAACAGGCTGGCGTAGCGCATGGACCCCTCCTTGATTCAGGGAGGGTTGGCCTCCCTATTTCTTCCCGGCCTCTTTTGCAAGCCTGAAGAGCGTGAGAACGAGAATAAGCGACGCGGCCGCGCCCACGAATGTCAGAGCGTCGAGGGGGTCCTTCTGCTTGAGCAGACCCTCGATGCCCTTCACCGCCACGAAAATGACGAGGATGTCGACGATCGACTTCTTCAGATCGTCGATGGAATCGATCTTCAGCCACTCGGGCACGTCGAGCTCGCCGATGAACAATTCGTAGAGACCGATCACCATGATGAACTGAACGAGGGCCAGCAGGTAGATATCGATCGTCTTCAGGAGCGCGATGACTTGCTCGTCGGTGCGCCACTTGCCCTCGAACAAGTCCGAGATGAAGAGCACCGTGCGCGCAACCGACCACCCGAAGGTCGAAACCGACGTGGCGAGAAGTCCGATCACCGCAATGATCGCGATGTAGCGGGCGGGACCGAGAACCCTGCGCAATGGCATGGACAATTTTTAGTGGATCGCGGGTCAGTGAATGGTGACCGTGCCGGCGTTGCCGTCGACGGTCACCATGACACCGTTCGGGATTCGTGCCGTTGCATGTTCGACCGACGGAACGCACGGGATGCCCAATTCGCGCGAGGCGATCATGGCGTGGCTGCCAACAGCTCCGACGTTCACAACCACGGCCGAGGCGGCAAGGAACAGCGGCGCCCACGACGGATCGGTCTGCGGCGCAATCAGCACGTCACCGGGCTCGAAGTCGTCGAGTTGTGCGGGATCGAGAATGACCCGCGCAGTTCCCGTTGCCACTCCGCTCGAGGCCGCGACACCGCGCAGGACGTCACCCGACTTGGCGATGTCGACCTGCGCTGCGGTGCGCTTCTTCCACTGCGAGATGGGCGCCACCTTGCCGTCGACGGCAAAGGGCGGCTCGACATCGAACAAGGTCAGATATCCGGCGTGACGTTCGGCCAACTTCGTCGTGTAGCGGTCGGGATGGATGCCGAACTCGTCGACCTCGTCGGCCATCAACATGAAGATGTGCTCGACCTCATTGAGCAAACCGTCGGCAACCAAACGGCGGGCGATCTCACGCATTGGTTCGCGGATTTCGCCGACCAGCTTGATGCAGTTCGCCTTGTAGCGCTCGCGTGCACTCAGGAACAGCGTCGCAGCACGCATTCCGGCTTCGAACGTGCCGAGGGTTTCTGCGTCGCCGGCAAGCTTTGCGCGAACGTCGGCGAGAACGCGGTCGCGTTCCGCCACCGCCTCGGCACGACGTGCCGCCGGATCGTCGGCATCGCTCATGAGGCGCATCCGGTCGACGATCGCGAGCGCGACGTCGGGCTTTGCCTCCCACGACAGCGCAATCACGTCCCACTCGGCAGGCCCGCGCGACCCGAACCGGAAGAGGAAATCATCG
>JBJTYJ010000160.1:0-3232 GCA_046082705.1 Actinomycetota bacterium
CGGCTCACCGTTCCTCTTGAACGACGTGAACGAGACGTAACGGGCACGACCGAGTTCCTGGCTCATGTCGGCAGGCTAACCGCGACGACAGAAACCGAGCGTCAGTTCGACAAACCGCTCGGGCGCCTCCCACGGTACGAAGTGACCGCAGGCGTCGATGCGCACGGGGCCCTCGTGGCGTGCGAAGACGATCTCTGCCATCTTGTCGAAGTCGGGGTAGATGACGTGATCGCTCGTCCCGAAGACGACAAGCGTCGGTGTCGTCGCATTCGGCCCGTACAGCGGCCGCTCGACACGTTTCTGCGACGAGTAAGCCGATTCGTAGTTGCCAAACGTTTCACGCAATCGACGCGGATCGCCAAAAGGCTCGGCGTGATACGCGACGTCCGCCTGCGAGAAGTTGCCCGGGTGCGCCCAGAGTCGTGGGCCGTAGAACTGCGCCACGTAGTTGCGGCACGCCTCGGCCGAGGTCAACTCGCCGATGAGACCATCCGCATCAGTTCCCTGCCGCTCGAAGTAGTCGCGCGTCGAGGCGTCGGCACGGGTCGCAAGACCGGCCATCTCGGACTTCATGTAGGGCAACGGCGAATTGAACAGCACCATTCGCTCGACCCACTCGGGCCAGCGCAGCGCAATCTCCTGAACCACCGAGCCTCCGAGATCGCCCCCGATGAGAATCACCTTGTCGTAACCGAGGTGATCGTGGACCAAGGCATGGACGTCGAGCGCATGAGACACCACGTCGTTGAAACCATCCGGACCAATTTCGGAATCGCCGAAGGCACGCAGATCCGGCACAACCACGTCGAAGCCGGCCTCGCACAACGGATTGATCACGCGGTGATACAGCCGCTTTGTTTCCGGCCACCCGTGCACGCACACCATTGCAACACCATCACCGCTCCGTGCCCGCTCGTGATGGAACGCCTGACGAAAGCCCCGCGGTGATGCAAAGTGAACGGGAAACATCAGATCCTTCAGTCGGTGCTGGACGGATGTCCTGCGGTAACCGCCAACAGGCCAAGACCGATGAAGGCAAGTCCGGACACGTAGCGACGCATCACATAGACCGCCCGACCACGCAACAACCATTCGCGCAGTCCGCTCGCCACCAAGGTGTACGAACCGTTGAAGATCGTCGCAAGCACGACGAAGACCAACCCCAGTACCAGCGACTGAACCTTTGCGTTCGAGGCCTTCGCATCGACGAACTGCGGAAAGATCGAAAGGAAAAAGAGCGAGGTCTTCGGATTCAGAGCGTTCACGATGATTCCCTGCCGGAATGACCGCGCAAGCGTCGTGTGGGTCGCATCAGCATGCAGTTCATCGGGACGTGTCAGCAGCGTCTTCACCCCGGTGAAGACGAGATACGCGACACCACCCCATTTGATGGCGTTGAACAGGCTGACGGAAGTGGCAAGCACCGCGCTCAGGCCCAAAGCAGCAAGCGAAGCCTGAATCATGTCACCGATCTCCAAGCCTGCGACCGTTGCCAAACCGTGCGACCGACCATCGGCCAACGTGCGGTTCAAGTTGAGAATGATCGCAGGACCGGGGATGAGTAGCAGAACCACCGTCGCGCCAATGAATGCGATCAGGTTCGACGTCTCGGGCACCGCGTCACCTTACTTGTGGGCCTCTTCCACCGAGGGTGAAATTCGCGGATACGCGACGTTGAAGAAGATGAAGGTGAGAACCATCCACACCGCCAGCACCAACCACACACGATGGAAAGCCGACGCCGAGCCCAGCACCCCGGCTTCGCCCGCGACGGCAATCGACAGCGCAACGCCCATCGCTCCGCCAACCTGGCGGAAGGTCAGGTTGGTTCCGTTCGCCACACCGAACTTTTCATGGTCGATGCCAATCAACGCGGCAGCCGTCAGCGTCGACCATGACAGGCCCAGGCCGATGCCGTAGATCGCCGCAAACGGCAGGTAGTGCATCCAGTAGTTCGCCTCTACATCGAGGAAGACGGCAAGCCCCGCGATGCCAATCGCGCAACACCCGATTCCCGCACCGATGATCGGCTTGATCAACCCGCGGTCGGAATAGCGCCCCGCGAACGTCGCCGTCACGAAGATGATGACGGGGGTCGGCATGATCGCAAACCCGCTCTTCAAGACCGACCATTCCCACACCGTCTGGAAGAACAACGGCGCGCTGAACCAGAACCCGGCAACGGGAAGATTCAGCGTGAACGTTGCAACAGAAGCAGTGGTGAAGCGTCGGTGCCGAAAGATCGCCATGTCGAGCAACGGCTCGGCATGCGTCATCGATCGCCGAACGACGATCCAGCCGAACAAGACAACGCCAACGAACGACGCCACGATTCCCGGGCTCGACCAGCCCCACTTCTCACCTTGCAGCACGCCCAAAGTCAGCAGCGCCAGACCAATCGTGCCGAGTGGTACCGACACCATGTCGAGACGAGCACCCGTCGACGAGCCCTTCGATTCGCGCAGGACATTGCGCCCCAACACCACGACGATCAGCACGACGGGAATGTTGATGAAGAAGATCCATCTCCATCCACCAAGTTCGATGACCCCGGCGCCGAGGGGTGGACCCAAACCACCCGCCAAAGCAGCGATCGAACCCCACACCCCCACCGCCAAACTGCGACGTTCAGGTGGAAACTCGGGCAGCGCAAGCGCGATCGACGTTGGCACCATCAACGCACCGCCAACCGACTGCACGGCGCGCGTCGCAATGAGAATCCCGACGTTCGGCGCCAATCCGGCGCCGAGACTTCCCAACGCGAAGATCGAAATACCGACAAGAAACACACGCTTGCGACCGAACAGATCGGCGACACGTCCCGCGAGCAACAACAACGAAGCGGTGCCGATCGAATAGCTCGTCAGTGCCCACGCGAGTGTCGTGCGCGCCACGTTCGAGAAGTCCTTCTCGATCGACGCGAAACCCACGTTCAACACCGTCGAGTCGAAGATGACAAAGAACTGACCGAACGACGTCAGCATCAATGCGTACCACGCACGTCGGGGGATGGCCGGTACCTTGGCGGCTCCCACCGCCTCAACTCGCATCAGCCCATCATTACCGACTTACCGAGTGATGTGGGCTGAATTCGTTCGACGGAGACGTCGCCGGAGGCTGAACAATACGACGCCCGACGCCACGAATGATCCGGCCAGCATCACGTTCGCTCCCGGACCTTCCGAACCCGTCCGGGGTAGTTCTGCAACGGTGAACTTCTGACGGAAGCCCA
>JBJTYJ010000161.1:0-5277 GCA_046082705.1 Actinomycetota bacterium
TCGAGGTGACGATGAGTGGCGCGGTTTGCCCCCATCACGTGTTCGGCGATCTTGCGACCCTGCATCGAAGCCACCGACGACAGCGGCAACTTTCCACTGACGTCACCGGCGGCGTAGATGCCCTTGACGTTGGTTTCACAATGGCGGTCGATGTTCACGTAGCCACGCGAGTCGAGATCGACCCCCGCAATGTCGAGGCCGAGACCTTCGACGTTGGGCTCGGAACCAATTGCGAGAACCGCGTGCGATGCGCGCACCTCGCGTCCGTCATCACAGCGCACAACGACACCGTCGCCATCGTGTTCGATTGCCGTCGCGCGTGCGCCCTTCAGCAGTTTCACGCCACGATTGAGGAACGAGTCCTCGAGGGCCGCGGCGGCCTCGGGGTCTTTTCCGGGAAGCACCTGCTGGCGACTGACCACGAGGGTGACCTGTGCACCGAGCGAAGCGAACATGTGGACGAATTCGACACCGGTGACACCGGAACCGACGACGGCAATTCTCTTCGGGAAGATCTTCGGCGGGTAGCAGTCACGCGTGGTGAGAATTCGCTCGCCGTCGGGATTGCACCAGTCGGGGACTCGTGGCCTCGACCCCGTCGCAACGAGAAATGCATCGCCGCGAACGATCTGTTCGCCGTCGCCATTGCGCACCGCAACCTCGTTGCGTCCCACGAACCGGGCTTCGCCACGGAGAATCGTGACACCCTGACTTTCCAACAACTGTGTGGTCGTGTTCTTCAGACGGTTGACGATGCCCCCGATGCGCTCGGACAACGAATCGACGTCGATCTCGATGTCGTGCTGTTCGATGCCCATCCCCGCAAACCGCTTGGTGGCGCTCATGGCACCACCCGTGGCGATCATCGCCTTCGAGGGAATGCAGTCGAGAAGATGAGCGCCACCACCGACGATTTCGCGTTCGATCATCACGACCTCGGCACCCAATCGGGCCGCCCATGTTGCCGCCGAGTTACCGGCCGGACCGCCTCCGATGATGATGAACCGCAACGCCACGGCGAAAGGTTATCGGTCGCCACCCACCACGTTCGGGCAATAGCGCGATGGATACTTGATGTTGTCGCGCCGTTCACCGACGTATTCGAAGTGCATGCCGTCGGCGGGCGTGAAGTTTCCGCCCCATGCGAATCCCCACTTGCGGAAGACACGAACGATGCGGCAGTCAAGATTCGGTGCCCTCCCCTGCGCGTTCGTCGTCGTGTTCATGTCGAACGCCATTCCCCATGAATGCCGTGAGAGATAACCGAGATCACCCGAAATGCGGTTCAAGCGTGCATAGAAGCAGCCGCCGTACTTGTTCGTGTTGTCGACGTCGATCAGATCTTCGAGGCCTTCACGCTTCACCTCGTTCAACGCGCCCTGCAACGGCGCCCAAATGCGGCGATGACAACCCGCGCGCACGGGGATGCCGCTGAAGAATCGCCTGGAGGTGATGTTCAGGTGCACCCAACCGGGATCCGCGGTTACCTTGCCCGACTTCGTCATCTTGTAGGCGAACTCGCCGACCAACAACTTCGCCTCGCCGAGGCCGAGGGTTGCATCCGGATCGCGTTCATCCCACGTGCGTCGCACCCGGTAGTCCATTCCGTTCACGAATCCGGCGGCAGCCAGCGCGGAGACCGCGGTGTCGGGGTTGCGGAAGCCTGTCACCGTGTATCGGGTGACGGTCATGGCGCCGAGCGAATCGGCCTGCGCGGGCGACAACAAAAGGTCGCTACCACCAACGACATCGTCGTTCACGACGAGACCGATGGTGAAGGTCAGTGGACGAGTGCGTTTGCCGATCAGCGTGACGACATCTCCCTCGCGCGCGCCACGAAAGCGGGCGGAGCTCTCCCCCATCACGATTCCCCCTGCGACTAGCGCATCGGCGGCTTCGGGGGACATGAGGTTCCGCACGACCTCGTCGGGTTGGACCGTCGTCGACATCGGCACCTGCATGCCACGCGGTATCCGCTGGATGGACCGACCCTCGCGCTCGATTCTCGACATGCCGAACATCGCGGCCCGACCCGGATAGGCCTCGGCCCCGATCGACTCCGCGGCTTCGCGAATTCGCGCGCGAACCGCGAGCGAGAAACCAACCGGACGAGAAATCGAAATCGCGTGCTTCATTGGCGAGGTCCATTCGCGCGTCACGGGAAGCGGAACGTTGGCGGTGTCGGCTTCGACGACCGACGGGACCACCAGTGGCAAGGCACAAACGACGACGCTGAGAGCGGCGGAAATCATCGGGACCCGCCGGCGAACCATCAATCGACAACGGTAGTTCCGCGCCCACGCACTACCGTGGGAAGCCGTGACCGACTCTCCCGAAACGTCCGCCGCGGAAACAGAGCACGGTCTGGCGGCCGAGAAAGCCCGGCGCCTCGACCACGTCGCCGCGTTACGCAACGACGGCACGAACCCCTACCCGTACCGCTTCGACAGGTCGCACACGTTGGCCGAAATTCGCTCCGCACACGGCGGGCTCGAAGCCGGTACCGAGACCGAAGCTGCGGTCGCAGTTGCCGGTCGAATTCTGCTGAAGCGCGACCAGGGCAAGTTGATCTTTGCGACGTTGCGCGACCGCGACGACGAAATTCAACTCTTCGTCTCCAAAGCCGTCGTCGGCGACGATCTCTTCGCGCGCATCGGCGACCTCGACCTCGGTGACTGGGTCGGCGTTCACGGAAACGTGATGACGACGCGCAAGGGTGAGCTGTCCGTGAAGGTCTCCGGCCTTGAACTGCTCGCCAAGGCCGTGCGCCCGCTGCCCGACAAGTGGCACGGCCTCACCGACACCGACACCCGCTACCGCCAGCGCTACGCCGATCTCATCTCGAACGACGATGCTCGACGCGCCTTCGCGGTGCGCCACGCGATCATTGCCTCGTTCCGTCGCACCCTCGCCGCGAAGGACTTCATCGAGGTCGAGACACCGGTTCTCCACGTTGAAGCGGGCGGTGCGCACGCACGTCCGTTCACAACTCACCACAACGCTCTCGACATGGGCCTGTACCTGCGCATCGCTCTCGAGTTGCACCTCAAGCGCTTGATCGTTGGGGGCATGGAGCGCGTCTACGAGATCGGCCGCGTGTTCCGCAACGAGGGCATTTCGCCTCGCCACAATCCCGAGTTCACGATGATGGAGCTGTACCAGGCATTCGGCGACTACAGCGACGTCATGGCGATCACCGAAGAGCTCTTCGCCGCTGCAGCGCGCGATGCGATCGGCACGACCGTCGTCGATGTGAACGGCCTCAGTGTCGACCTCGCCCAGCCGTTCCGCCGCGTGCGCATGATCGACCTCGTCCGGGAAAAGACGGGAGTCGCGTTGCACCCGTCGCAACCGGTCGACGAGCTTCGTGCACTCGCGGCGAAGCACAACGTCCGCACCGAACCGCAGTGGGGTTCGGGCAAGATCATCGAGGAACTTTTCGAGGCACTGGCCGAACACGAGCTGATCGCACCGACGTTCGTCACCGGCCATCCGGTCGAAATCAGCCCGCTTGCTCGCGTCGACCGCAACGACCCGCACCTCACCGAACGCTTCGAGCTGTTCGTCGGCGGACGCGAACTGGCAAACGGCTACAGCGAGCTGAACGACCCGGTCGAACAGCGCTTGCGCTTCGAAGACGAACAACGCGCCAAGGAAGCGGGCAATGCCGAAGCCGGCACCGTTGACGAGGACTATCTCCGCGCACTCGAATTCGGCATGCCACCGACGGGTGGCCTCGGTATCGGCATGGATCGGTTGACGATGCTGATCGCCAACGTGCCGACCATCCGTGACGTCATTCTCTTCCCCACCCTGCGACCCGAGGTTCTCGACTGACCGGTCGCCAAGAACAACACAGGAGCCACGACATGACCAAGAACGCATGGGGCGTCGGCCTCGCAACGATCGCAACCGACGGTTCGGTCCTCGACACCCGCTTCCGCGCCCTCGGCTGGGGTGATGCGGTTCCGGGCGACGCGCCGCACAGCAGCATCGAAGTCGCCAAGTCGGGCGACCCGGACCGCGGTGTTCGCTTCGAGCCCGTTCGCATCATGGTCGACACATCGGCCGCACCGCAGAGCGCGAGCGACGTCTATCTGCGACTGCACCTTCTGTCGCACCGACTCGCCCAACCGCGCACGCTGAACCTCGACGGCGCCTTCGGGTTGCTCACGAACGTCGCCTGGACGAGCCACGGACCGGTCGCCATCGATCAGGTCGACAGCATTTCTTGGAACTTCGCACAGCGCGGCGAGTACGTCGTCGTGAACGGTGTCGACAAGTTCCCCCGCATGACCGACTACGTGGTGCCATCGGGGGTTCGCATCGCCGATGCCAGTCGCGTCCGTCTCGGCGCACACCTCTCCCCCGGTACCACCGTGATGCACGAAGGTTTCTGTAACTTCAACGCGGGCACGCTCGGTGCGTCCATGGTTGAAGGCCGCATCTCGGCGGGTGTGGTGGTGGGCGACGGCAGCGACATCGGTGGCGGCGCGTCGATCATGGGCACGCTGTCCGGTGGCGGCAAGGAAGTCGTGAGCATCGGCGAGCGCTGTCTGCTCGGCGCCAACGCCGGAATCGGTATCAGCCTGGGCGACGAGTGCATCGTGGAAGCTGGGCTCTACGTCACCGGCGGAACTCTCGTGAAACTTCCCGATGGTTCCGTCGTGAAGGGTCGCGAGCTCTCGGGTGCGAGCGGGCTGTTGTTCCGCCGCAACAGCATCACCGGCGCCGTGGAAGCCGTGCAGCGCACGGGCGATTGGGGCGGCCTCAACGCCGCACTCCACAAGAACTGAGATGGTCGCGTTGCCGGCGGGCTTCCGCAGTTTCGTCACCAACGTGGGCATCAAGGACGACACGAAGGACGTCACGATCGTTACCTGCGATGCGCCGGTTGCGGCCGCGGGAGTGTTCACACAGAGTCGATTCGCCGGGCCGAGTGTCGTGGTGAGTCGTGAGCACTTGGCCGATCGTTCGGCGCGCGCCGTGGTGGTGATCTCCAAGAACGCCAACGTGGCCAACGGACCCATCGGCCTCGAGCACGCGCGCGAAGTGGCCGCGGGTGTGGCATCGCATCTCGGTTGTGCGGCGTCCGATGTGCTCATCGCGTCCACCGGTGTGATCGGCCGCGTGTATCCGATCGAGCGAATTCGCGCTGGCCTCGGTCGACTGCCGTCACCGCTGCCCGACTCGAACGCCGACGACGTGGCCCGCGGCATCATGACCACCGACACCGTGCCCAAGATCGCCGAAGCCCGCGTCGCCGGATCGTCGGCA
>JBJTYJ010000162.1:0-8244 GCA_046082705.1 Actinomycetota bacterium
GGCGGGCTGTTCGACGGCGGGCTGTTCGGCCGGTGTGGCGACGGCAGTGTTGTCGTCCTGCTGCGGTGCCGGTGCGACCGAGGTGTCGGGTGTCGTGACGGCCTCCGTGGCTGCCGGACCGCTGTAGACAATGCCGCCGGAGAGAGTCGGCGACTTCTTCACCTTCGTTGACTTGACCGACGACTTGACCGACGACTTGGGGGTCACGACTTCTTGCTGCGCTGCAGGCGACTGTGCAACCGGCGTTTCGGCGGCAAGTTCCTCGACGATCTCCGCGACTTCGTCAATGACCGGAGCCGGAACCACGGCGAGCGGGGCTTCGACTGCGTTCGCGTTGTTGGACTCGCCCCCGCGGCTGGCGACGAGGCCGGCTCCGAGGAAGAGGACTGCTGCGGTGGCGCCAGCTGCGATTGCGAAGCGCTTGGTGTTCTTGTTGGTGATGCGGTTGGTGTTCATTGTTTTCTCCTTGTGTGGTGGGCCCCGTTTGGGCTGTGTTGCCTTACAGAGCCGCAACCCCCACATCCGCGGACACATTTCTTCCGACTTTTTCTGAAATTCCTCAAACCCCTGTGGGACAAAGGTTTCCGGGCGTGCGATGAGCCAGTTCTCGGTGTGTGTTGTCGCGAAAAGCGGGTAATCACACACCGAGAACCCTCGGGTTTTCGGCGCGGATCTTGACGAAAACTGCACCTAGGGGCGCCGAGAACCCGAAACCTGAGTTGTGGGGTCGGGAATTGGGGCGTAGCGTCCCCCGCCATGAGCAACGCTTCCTGGGGTTTTGAGACCCGCCAAATTCACGCCGGCCAGACCCCCGATCCCGCAACGGGTTCGCGCGCGGTTCCGATCTACCAGACGACCTCGTACCAGTTCCGTGATTCGGCCCACGCGCAGAACCTCTTCGCGCTCGCCGAAATCGGCAACATCTACACGCGCATCATGAACCCGACACAGGCGGTGCTCGAAGCGCGCGTCGCCGATCTCGAAGGCGCGGTCACCACTGCAGTCGGTTTGCCCGGCGCGCTTGTTGTCAGCTCGGGCCAGGCCGCAGAGATGCTTGCGATTCTCACGCTGGCCGAAGCAGGCAGCCACATCGTTGCATCACCGTCGCTTTACGGCGGTACCTACAACCTGTTGCACTACACGCTGCCGAAGATGGGGATCGAAGTTTCGTTCGTCGACGACCCACACGACCTGCAGCAGTGGAAGAGCGCGGTCAAGCCGAACACCAAGGCTTTCTACGGTGAAGTGCTCGCGAACCCGAAGAACGACGTTTTCGACATCGAAGGTGTGTCGAAGGTTGCGCACGACGTCGGCGTGCCGCTGATCATCGACAACACGGTCCCGACGCCGTACGGCATTCGTCCGCTCGAGTGGGGCGCCGACATCGTTGTACATTCGCTCACCAAGTTCATGTGCGGCCACGGATCGAGCATCGCGGGTGCAATCGTCGACGGTGGCAAGTTCGACTTCTCGGCAAGCGGCCGGTTCCCGAACTTCACCGAACCCGATCCGTCGTACCACGGTCTTGCGTACTGGCCGGCACTTGGCGCGGGCAGCTACATCATCAAGGCCCGCGTGCAGACGCTGCGTGACCTCGGCGCCGCCATCAGCCCGTTCAATGCATGGACGATTCTGCAGGGAATCGAAACGCTGTCGCTGCGCATGGACCGTCACTGGTCGAACTCTGCCAAGGTCGCTGAGTACCTGACCAAGAACCCGAAGGTCGAAAGCGTGTCGTGGGCCGGTCTTCCGTCAAGCCCGTGGAACGAGCGCGCGAAGAAGTACTTCGAGGGCCGCGGCTTTGGTTCGGTCATCGCCTTCAACGTGGAGGGTGGCCGCGATGCGGGCCAGAAGTTCGCCGAGGCGCTGCAGTTGCACAGCCATGTTGCGAACATCGGCGACGTGCGCAGCCTCGTCATTCACCCCGCGTCGACGACCCACAGCCAGTTGACCGAAGCAGAGCAGCTTGCATCGGGTGTTCACCCGGGCATGGTGCGCCTCTCGGTGGGCCTCGAGTCGATCGGCGACATCCTCGCCGATCTCGACCTCGGCTTCGCCGCTATCTAGCAAAGCTTCGCCGCCATCTAGCACGGCATCAACTAACTTGGTCGCGTGAGCGACGGCATCGACACACGTACGGGCTGGATGCCCAACGACGTCCTGAACGACGTGCGCGATCGTGTGCCTCTCATCTATGTCGACGCGGTCCCCGTGCGAGTTGACGAGGCCGGAATCGTCACGCATGTCGGGATGCTGTTGCGTCAGGCTGCCGATGGCTCAATCAGTCGTATGGTCGTGTCGGGTCGCGTGTTGCTGAACGAACGCATTCGCGAAGCACTCGTTCGCCACCTGGAAAAAGACCTCGGCCCGCTTGCTCTGCCGCGCATTCCACCCGAGCCGTCACCGTTCACCGTTGTCGAGTACTTCCAAGACCCGACGATCAGCGGCTTCCACGACCCGCGTCACCACGCGGTGTCGCTTGCCTACGTCGTCCCCGTGTCGGGTGAATGTCAGCCCACGCAACAGGCGTTGGAACTCACGTGGTTCACACCCGCCGAAGCGGTGAGCGACCGGGTGCGTCGTGAAATGACCGGTGGCCACGATCGCCTCATTCGCCTCGCACTCGCTTCAGTCGGCGCTCTGCCCTGACGCTCGGCGGCGTCGGCGCACGATGCGCTTGTTGCCGGGTCGCAGATGTGGCGCGGGGGAGATGACCGTGGTGTTGTCGTCGAGGGGAATCTGGATGCCGTCTTTGTCGATGTCGGTGGGTTCACCCGAGAACTCCGACACGGCGGCCGGTTGTTCCTTCGGGCGACGACCCAACACCTGATCGATGGCAAGCATGCCTCCTGCAACGATCGCCCCGGCAAGGCCGTGTTTGCGGTGGGCGCGGGCGACCATGCTTTCGCGGGCCTCGGCGTTGCGGGCTTCGAGTCGCGCCGCGTCCGTATCGATCGAGTCGGTGTCGAAAGTCTCGTCGTCGACGTGTTCGTTATGAGCATTGACGTCATCGCGCTCATCGGACATGGACCGAGCGTACCGTTGGTGCGACGGGCGTATTCGTCGCAGCGTCTAACATTCCGTTATGCCAGAGGGCGACACGATTCATCGAGCTGCCGCGGCACTGCGCACGGCCCTCGTCGGTCGGCAAATGGTCGGCTTCGAGGCCCCGCGCCTGACGGGCCCTTCGCCCCGCGTGGGGCGGACCATCGAATCGGTTGATGTGCACGGCAAGCATCTTGAAATCGTGTGGGACGACGACGTGGTTCTGCACACGCACATGCGGATGACGGGAAGTTGGCATCTGTATCGCCGCGGCGAACGCTGGCGAAAGTCTCATCGCCTTGCTCGTGTCGTCATCGAAACCGTCGAGTGGGTCGCTGTGTGTTTCAGTGCACCGGTAGTCGAGACGTACCGCGCCGACAGCTTCGTGCGTCACCCGAACTTCGGCCGTCTGGGTCCCGACCTCTGCAAGTCCGACGTCGACGTCGAGGAATGCGTTCGCCGCATGATGTCGTACTCCGATCCGTCTCGAACGATCGCCGAAGTGTTGCTCGACCAACACGTGATGTGCGGCGTCGGCAACGTGTATCGCTGTGAGGTGTTGTGGGCCTGCGAGGTGCATCCGCATGCCACCGTTGGTTCGTTGCCGCAATCGGCATGCATCGAACTCGTGCGCACCGCGGCCGACATGCTGCAGGCGAACCTGCACCACACCGCACGCATCACCACCACGACGACGCCCGGTGGCCTTGCCGTGTACGGCCGCAACCACCAGCGTTGTGAACGCTGCCAGGGAATCATCGCCGTCGAACAACACGGCCAACCGCCGCGCCCTTTGTACTGGTGCCCCGAGTGCCAAACGCGATGCCAGCCGGCACCCAAACGTGACGATTCAAACCCGCTCGCTCGGCTCACCGACCCACATCCGGCCGGTTCGCATTTCATCGCCGAACTGATCGACGAACACGATCGTTTCGGCGACGTCGACGAACTGGAAGCAAGCTAGACGACGAAATACGGGCCTAGAGAAGGCCACGCGAGGCCAAGACACGGTCGACGGCGATCACCAATGCGACGCGGTCGGGGCGTTCCTTTGGCTGCTGGTAGCGGGCCGCGTAGCCGGCCACTGCCGCTGCGACTTCCGTGGGGTCGGTCGTGGCGCGAATCACGCCCTCAAGCGTGACCCAACGGCCCCCGTCGACCTGTGAGACCGCTGCACGGCCACCCCGGCGTGCGTTGGCGACCTTCTGGCAGTCGTCGAAGGTGATGATGCGCACTTCACCCGCGGCCGCGTCGTAACTGAAGCCGACGGGCACGACGTGCGGGCTGCCGTCGGCACGCAAAGTGGTCAACGATGCGAGGTGGCGCTCTGCCAGGAAATCGGCGAGCGCGGTCGGAAGGTCAGACGGTCGTGATGGCATGGAGGATGTCCAACTTTGCCGCACGACGTGCGGGCCCGATTGCGGCAATGATGCCGACGACGATCGATGCCAAGAGGATTGTGATGATCGTGCCGAACGGAATCTGCAACGTGCTGACGAAGGTTTCGGGCAGTGCGGTTGCAACCGCCATGCCGAGAGGAACGCCGACGACGACGCCGAGCGTGGCGCCGAACACGGAGACGATGATTGCCTCCCAACGAACCGAGCGCTTCAACTGCCGTCGCGTCATTCCGACGGCGCGCAGCAGGCCGAATTCGCGCGTTCGTTCGAACACCGAGAGCGCCATGGTGTTGGCGATGCCGAGTACCGCGATTGCGATCGCGAAGACGAGCAACGAATAGACGATGAACAGCAACTGGTTGAGTTGGTCTTCCTGGCTCTTTTGGAACTCGACACGGTCCTGCACTTCGGCGCTGGGAAACTCGGCTGCGACGTTTTCAACTGCGGCGCGTGCCGCATCTGTGTCGACACCGTCGGCGATTTTCGCGCCGATGAAAAAGTCGAGTGGCGGTGCCGACGATGCCGCATTCAGTGTGTCGAGGCTGACGAGCCAGTTGCCGACGATCGACGAGTCGGCGTAAATCGCACCGACCGTCAGCGCCGTGACCTTGCCGTTCTGCCACGTCATGTCGATGGTGTCACCCACGGACACACCGAGGTCGCGCGCGGGGTCCTTGTGCAACAGCACCGCACCGTCGGCGATGGAATCGAAGCTGCCGCTTTGGATGTCGGCGTCGACGAGTTCACCCATCGACGGGTCGACTGCACCGATCGACTTCGATTCGCCGGAAACCTGCGCATTGGCAGCACGGAAGGGTGAGACGGCACCGAGTTCGGGCAGTTGGGCAAGCTTGTCGGCAAACGCGACGGGCAGGCCTTGGAATCCCGTGTTGGTGACGTAGAAATCGGCGGTGATCGACGTGCCGAGGGCCTTGCGCAGCGTTGCCTGCGCCGATGCCGCGACGACGGCGATTGTGCTGACGAGCGCCAGGCCGATCATGAGGGCCGATGCGGTCGAGGCCGTGCGCCGTGGCTGGCGCTGCGCGTTGCGGCTGGCAATTCGACCCGGCGTCTTTCTGTTCATCGAACGACCGGGGAAAGGAAGGATGTTGCTGACGATGCGGCTGACCGGCGCAGCGACCGACTGCGACAGGCTGGCAACCCCGAGGAAGATCATCACCGCACCGACGGCGCCCGCGAGCAGGATGCCCACGGTGCCACCCGGCTGAGCGAAGAGTCCGACGACGAACAAGACGATGCCGACCGTGAGCGTCGTCGTGGCGACAACGAGACGCTTGTTGCGCTGCAGGCTGGAAAAGCCGACCTCGGGCCGCATTGCGGCAACCGGGGGAATGCGGCCGGCACGAGCAGCCGGAACGAACGCCGCAAGCAAGGTGACACCGACGCCGACCAAGAGCGACACGGCGATGGTGCGGGCCGAGATGACGGTCGAGGCCGACGGGAAGGCCGCACCCGTGGCATTGAACAGGGCGGTGATTCCCTTCGAGACGAGAACGCCGCCGGCGATGCCAAGCGCGGTGGCCAGCAGTCCGATGATGCTCGACTCGCCGAGGATCATCATCCGGATTTGCCGGATGTCGGCACCGATGGCGCGCAGCAGTGCGAGTTCACGCAGTCGCTGGCTGACGATGATGGCGAAGGTATTGAAGATGAGGAACGCGCTGACGAACAGCGAGATTGCGGCGAAGCCCAGCAGCACCTTCCCGAAGATGTCGATGATGTCGTTGATTGCGCCCGCAGTTTCCTTCGCCGATTGGTCACCGGTGATGACCTCGTACGCGGAGTCGTCCGCATCGGACCCAATGGCAGCCGCAACGGCGTTCTGGACGCTGCCCCGCGATGCGCCGTCGACGAGTCCGATGTAGATGGAGTCGACACGGCCGCTCGTACCGAGGAATTCGTCGGCCGTCGCCGGGTCGAACGCACTCACACTGGCGCCGCCACCGCCTTCGGTCGATTTCGTGCCGGTGAGGCCGACGAGGGTGAAGTCACCATTGCCGTTCGGCCCGACGATCGGCACCGTTTCGCCCAGGGCGTAGCCGGCGCGCTCGGCCGACTTCTTGTCGATCGCCACTTCGCCGGCACCGCGGGCCTCGCGACCCTCGAGCACGAGACGACCATCGAGGCCTTCGGTGCCGTACCACGCGATACCGAACGACGGGCCCGACGTCCGCAAGGGTTTTCCGTTCTTTTTGATGATCGTTGCCTGACGGAGGATGTTCACCTCGACGGTGCGCACGTCCTCGACCGCAGCAATGTCGGCCACGAGTGAGTCGGGAACGGGGTCGCGTTGCGCGGTGGCTTCGTCGCCGAAGGCGATACGCGCACGAACCTCGAGGTCGACCTCACCCTGCAGTTCGTCGAACAACCCGTTGATCGCGCCCTTCACGCTGTCGGTGAGCATGAAGGCTCCAGACACGAACGCGACACCGAGAACGATCGCAAATGCGGTCAGCAGCACGCGGAACTTGCGCGCCAGCACACCGCGAACGGTCAGTCGAACGACGGGGGAGGCCATGGCGGGTCAGGCGAGACGCTTCATGCGGTCGAGCACGCGCTCGGCTGTGGGCTCGCTGATCTCGTCGACGACCTTGCCGTCGGCGAGGAAGATGACGCGGTCGGCGTACGAGGCCGCATTCGGATCGTGGGTGACCATCACGATGGTTTGGCCGAATTCGCTGACGGCGCGACGCATGAAACCCAGAACGTCGGAGCTTGATTTGCTGTCGAGGTTGCCCGTCGGCTCGTCGGCGAAGATGATCTTCGGCTTGCTGGCCAGTGCGCGTGCAACGGCAACGCGCTGTTGCTGGCCACCCGAAAGTTCCGCGGGCTTGTGGTCGAGGCGATCACGCAGGCCAACGGCATCGATGACGCGGTCGACCCACGGTGCATCGGGGTCGACGTCACCCAGGTCGAGCGGCAGTTCGATGTTCTCGCGTGCGCTCAAAGTCGGAATGAGGTTGAAGGCCTGGAAAACGAAACCCACTTGTTCACGACGCAGGTGCGTGAGTTGGCGTTCGCTCAGCGTCGACAGGTCGACGTCGCCGATGAACGCGCGGCCCGATGTGAGTGTGTCGAGGCCCGCGAGACAATGCATGAGGGTCGACTTGCCCGAACCACTGGGTCCCATGATCGCGGTGAATTCACCGCTGCGAAATTCAACCGAGACACCGTCGAGGGCGCGCACTTCGCTGTCGCCCTTGCCGTAGATCTTCGATGCGTCGACCGCGCTGGCTGCGGCGACATGTAGTTGGGGAACCGAGGGGGTGGAGTTCACTAGTCTGTTCTACAAGGCGTTTGAAGGGGGTGACAACGTGAGGGTTGATCCGGCAGCGAATGAGCATCTGCATCCGTACCTCACGTCGCTCGGTGACAAAGTCGAAACCGCCTGCCCGGGCCGCACCGCCGAAGTGATCAGCAACGCAATCCGTGGTGCCCTCGGCTTGCCGCGAAACGAAGTCGCGGATCTCACTCCTGCCGAAACGACGGTGCACATGATCGCCGAACAGTTCGTGATCGATGTCCACGGAGTCACCGACCAGCAGTTCGCTGCGCTGAAGCAGCACTACGACGAGCCACAGATCGTCGCGATGCTCTTCCGTATGGCGCTTGCCGATGGTCTGGGCAAATTGGAAAGGGTGGGCTGATGTCGACGACGCCACGTCTCGTGCCGGTCGACCCGAATGCCCGCTCGGTCTTTGGTTCGATCCTCGCCCACCAGCCCGGTCTCGCCGCGGCGTTCTTCGAACTGTACGGCGAGTTCTGGAACCGCGGTGTT
>JBJTYJ010000163.1:0-7275 GCA_046082705.1 Actinomycetota bacterium
CTTGAATTTCTGAATCTTGGCGAGCGTGCGCTCGGGGTCGAACCTTTCGATGATGACGACCGGCGTGCCGGTGGCGAGAATGCGCACACCCGACAACGGACCCGTGTGGTACATCGGTCCGACGACGAGATGCACGCCGAGTGAGGCGAAGCGGTTCGTTGCCAGAACGGCGATGTGCTCGGCAATGTTCTTGCCGCCCGCGAACATCGTGGGCGGCAGGTCGACACCCTTCGGGAAGCCGGTGGTGCCGCTTGTGTAGAGCATGTTCGGCCGTGGCGGCACGTCGTCGACAGGCTCGGCATCACTCGACGCGGCGAGCAATGACTCGAGCGCTTCGACACCCGCGGGCAACGAACCCTCGGCGCGCCACACGACGACGGGAATCTGCGTGGGCATCTGTGCCACCGCGTCGACGGCACGTTCGAGGTTTTCGGGCCCGGTGAAGAGAAGGCGCGTCCCCGAATCGTTCAGGATGTAGGCGGCTTCTTCGGCGTTCAAGTGGAAGTTCACGGGAACGCTGCTGAGCCCTGCGTGGAGCGCACCCATGTGGGCAAGCGCGGTCTCGACGCTGTTTTCGGCGTACACCGCGATGCGTCGGTTCGGCCCGAGGTCGCGCGGCTTCATGTTGTTGACGAGCCGGTTGATCGTCGAGTTCAGTTCACTCCACGTCAGCGTTTGCGACGAGTCGCGGATCGCGATCTCGTTCGGCTTCGCCTGAGCGGCGTCAGTCAGTACGACTGCCACGGCTACTTCTTCGAAACGGTCGCCCAGACCGCGGGTGCGGCGAGACCGGCGATCGCCATCTTGATGAGGTCGCCGACGAGGAACGGAGTGACACCCATCGTGATCGCGTTCTGCTCGCCGTTGGCGACGGGAACACCGAGGTCATGTGCCAGCCACAGCGCGCCCATCGTGTAGATGATGACGCTGCCGAGGGCCATCGCCGAAAGCGACGACAGCACCTGGCGGTCGTGACGACGCTCGGCGAGGTAACCAACGACAGCCGCCGCGACGACGAAGCCCATGAGATAACCGAGGGTTGCACCGGTGCCCGACTGCCAGCCACTGTCGCCACCCGAATAGAACGGAAGACCAACGAGACCCATCACCCAGTAGAGAAGTTGGCTGGCCGCGCCGCGGCTCATGCCGAGCGACGTACCGGCGAGTAGCACGGCGAGCGTCTGGCCCGTGATCGGCACCGGTGTGAATCCGAGCGAGATCTGCACCTGTGCGAGTGCGGCGGTGAGGAGTGCAAAGGCGACGACGAGAACCGCGCTACGTGCGACCGCGCGCGAGCGCAGGCCCGGAACGAGATCGGTAAGAACGACGGGGGTCGATGGGGAAATTGCTTCAGCGGTCATTCGCCGAAGCGTAGTAAGCCGGAGACCGATGTCACGAACCCCGCCGGCAGACGAGGGACCCGGCAATTACCGGCCGGAGCGGGCGCTTGCGGACCTCTCCTACTAGCGTTTCTCGCGTGAGCACCCTCCCCGACATCGACCAGTTCCGCAAAGAGGCCCGCGTGTGGCTCGAGCAGAATGCCGAGCCGCTACCCGAAATCAACGAGGCCGAGGAAGAAGACCAGGAAGTCGTGTGGGGCGAAGGCTCCGACAACGTCGCGATCTTCCACAACTTCACCGACGAGGAAGAACTCGCCCGTTTGAACGCCGTGAAGGCATGGCAGGCGAAGAAGTTCGACGCCGGCTACGCGATGATCAACTGGCCCGAGGAACTCGGCGGACGTGGTCTGCCCGCCAACTACGTCCGCGCCTACATGGCCGAAGAGCGCAAGTTCGTGATTCCGTCCGCGGGCGAATTGCCGCCCACTTCGATGGGCCTCATCGCACCCACGGTTGCTGCATTCGGAACGCCCGAGCAGAAGGAAAGGTGGTGCAAGCCGATCATGCGCATGGACATCTGCGGATGTCAGTTGTTCTCCGAACCGAGCGCTGGGTCCGACCTTGCTTCACTGACCACCCGCGCGGTGCGCGATGGCGATGAGTGGATCCTGAACGGCCAGAAGGTGTGGACCTCGGGTGCACGCTTCTCGGAATGGGGTCTTGCGATCACGCGTAGCGACTTCGACGTACCCAAGCACAAGGGCCTCACCGCGTTCATGGTGCCCTTCGACTGGAAGGGCGTCGAAGTTCGCCCCATCAAGCAGATGTCGGGTGGCGCCAACTTCAACGAGGTCTTCCTCACCGATGCACGCATCCCCGACGAGTTCCGCCTCGGGCCCGTCGGCGAGGGCTGGCGCGTCGCGCTCACCTGCCTCGGATTCGAGCGCGATCACTCCAGCAGTTCATCGAGCAGCCACACCGGTGGCTCGTTCAAGCAGGTCGTTGCAGCCGCACGTTGGGCCGGCGTTCTCGATGACCCGATCATCCGTCAGGAGATCGCAAAGCTTTACTCATTGCTGCGCACCGCGCAGTACACGAACCGCCGTGTTGCCGCGGGCATGCGCGCCGGCCAGACGCCGGGACCCGAAGGCTCACTCGGCAAGTTGATGTGGACCGCGGGAATGACCAAGACCGGCGACGTCATCGCACAGATTCTCGGCGCAAAGGTCGTGGTCGACGGTGGCGAGTGGGGCACGTACGCGTGGAGCGAACACATCCTCGGCGCACCGGGCTACCGCATTGCAGGCGGAAGCGACGAGATTCAGCGCAACATCATTGGCGAGCGCGTGCTCGGCCTTCCCGCCGAACCGCGCGTCGACAAGGACCTCCCCTTCTCGGAGGCACAACGCACAGCCCGTAAGGGCTGAGAGAACAACGTCCGTAAGGGCTGATCAGTCGATCGAACCAATTTGGGTGCCGACCTCGTAGGTCTCACCCTCTTCGCCGCTGAGGCGAACGACGCCGGCGATCGGCGCTTCGATGTCGTTTTCCACCTTGTCGGTTTCAAGGCGGTACAGCACGTCACCCGGCTGAACTTCCTGGCCGTCTTCGACGAGCCACTCGACAAGGGTGCCCTCGGTCATCGAGACACCGAGCTTGGGGATGCTGATGGGGGTTGACATGGCCTTCTTTCTACCCGTTTTCGGTGGCAGGCTACGAGTCATGACCGATTCCCCCGCACAAGGCCGCCCCGCCGAGACCGACGAAACGGTTCTGCCGTGGTGGATGAACCCCGTCAACATCGTCCTCATGGTCGTCGCTGCCGCGGTTCTGGCGGCCGCGGTCGGGTTCGTCTTCGGCGAATCGCGTGGCAAAGGGGCGAAGAACGGATCCGACATCGGCTTTCTCCAGGACATGCGTATTCACCACGAGCAGGCCGTCAACATGGGCCTCATCTATCTCGATGTCTCGGCGCCGGGCATGGGTGACGGGTCCGACTCGCGCGGCACGCTGCGTCTCATTGCCCGCGAAATCATCGTCAATCAGTCGAACGAGTCGGGCCGCATGGTCCAGTTGCTGCGCCAGTTCGATGCCGCCGAAACGAACGAGACCGACCAGGTGATGGGGTGGATGGGCGAGCCCACTCCCCTTGCGCAGATGCCCGGTTATGCCACCGACGACGAGATGCAGTCGCTGCAGCAGTCACGTGGCACCGACGCCGACCGCATGTTCGCGCAGTTGATGATCGCCCACCACAAGGGCGGTGTGCACATGGCCGAGCATGCGGGCATGCACGGCTCGAATGACGAGGTTCGTGCAATGGCGAACTCGATGGTGAAGGCGCAGACCGGCGAAATCGCCGAGATGGGAAAACTTCTCGCCACTGCCGGCTGAGGCGTTTACTTGTTGGTGCGCTTGACGGCGGCGACGACGTCGTCGACCTGCGGAAGGAATGCCTTCTCGAGGTTGCTTGCGTACGGAATCGGAATGTTCTTGCCACCGACGCGCTGAACCGGCGCCGCGAGGGTGCCGAACAGTTCCTCGTGAATGCGGCTCGACAGTTCGGCACCGAAACCACAGCGTGTGACCGCTTCGTGCACGACGACGGCGCGCTTGGTCTTCGTCACCGATGCCATCACCGCGGCCTCGTCGTAGGGAACGATCGAGCGCAGGTCGATGACCTCAGCGCTGATCCCCTCGGCGGCGAGCGCCTCGGCAGCCTGCTTGCAGGTGTGAACCTGACGGCCGTACGAGATGAGCGATACGTCCTTGCCCTCGACGACGGTGTTCGCCTTGCCGAGCGGCACGCGGTAGTCACCGGCAGGAACGTCGCCCGCGTATGCGGGGTCCCAATACATGAGCATCGGCTCGACGAAGAGCACCGGATCGGCGTCGAAGATCGAGCTGATGAGAAGACCCTTCGCATCGGCGGGATTCGAAGGAATTGCGACCTTCATTCCCGGTGAGTGCACGGCGAATGCCTCAAGGAGTTCCGAGTGCTGCGCACCGAAACCGCGACCGGCACCTGCGCTGGTGCGGATCACCATCGGCACGGTGGTCTGGCCGCCCGACATGTAACGGATCTTCGCAGCGTGGTTCGTGATCTGGTCGAGGCACACCCCGATGAAGTCCATGATCATGATTTCGGCGACGGGCTTGTAGCCCGCGATTGCCGCACCAACGGCTGCGCCGATGATTGCCGCTTCGGAGATGGGCGTCTTGCGAACGCGCTCGGTGCCGTACTTGGTCGAAAGGCCCTTGGTGATCTTGTAAACGCCACCCGAGGGTTCGGCAATGTCCTCACCGAGGAGGAACACCTTTTCGTCGAGTCCCATGGCGACGTCCATCGCCTCGTTGATGGCCATGCCCATCGGCATGATGCGGGGTTCGGTCGTTGTCATCGCGCGTTCCTCACTTGATGATTTCTTCGTAGACGTCGGTGTAGAGCTCGTCCATCGGCGGCTCGGGGCTGTTCATCGCGAAGTCGACGGCATCGTCGACGAGCGCCTTTATCTGGTCCTCGATCTCGGTGAGTTGCGATTCGTTTGCGTGGCCGTTCTCGAGAAGCCACGCGCGGAATGCCGGCAGCGGGTCGGCTGCCATGGCTGCTTTGCGCTCTTCTTTCGGCATGTACTCCATCGCGTCACCCATAAGGTGACCCCAGAAGCGGTACGTACGGGCCTCGATGAGAGTCGGGCCCTCACCGGCACGGGCGCGGGCGACTGCTTCGCCTGCAACCTTCCACATTGCGACGGGATCGTTGCCGTTCACCGTCACGCCGGGCATGCCGTACGACGCCGCGCGCTCGGAGATGTACTCCACTCCGGTCGACATCGCCATCGGGGTGTGTTCGCCGTAAAGGTTGTTCTGGCACACGAAGATGACCGGAAGCTTCCACACGGCTGCCATGTTCAGGCCCTCGTGGAACGCACCGATGTTCGATGCGCCGTCACCGAAGTTCACGACGGTCACCTGGTCGGTGCCCGACAGTTTCGCCGCGAGGCCGAAACCGTTGGCGATCGGAATGCCCGCGCCGACGATGCCCGTGGTGACCATCAGTCCCGATGCGGGGTGGGTGACGTGCATCGGGCCACCCTTGCCCTTGCACGTGCCGGTGCCGCGGCCGAGGAACTCGGCCCACAGTTCACGCATCGGCACGCCCTTGGCGATGTGGTCGTGGAGACCGCGGTAGATGGTGACGACATAGTCGTCGGGACGCAGGTGCACCGCGTAGCCGGCGCTGATGCATTCCTGGCCGCGTGGCGAGTAGTAGATCAGCTGCACTTGACCGCTGGTCAGCATCGCGCGGAATCTCTCGTCAGCAGTCTTGATCTTCTGCTGGATTTCGAACATCCGGAGGAGCGCGTCGCGATCCGGTGCGTCGGGGCGGTTCGTGGTTGCCATAGGAGACCTTTCCTATCAGAAAAGCCCCGTGAGGCAGGGGGTCGAGACCGTTAAACGAGCGCTAGGCGAGGATGTCGCGCAGCAGGCTCGTCAATTCGACCGGCCTGTCGCCCTGAATGCTGTGACCGGCCCCCTCGACCACGACCACCGCGGCGTCGGGACGTCGACGCAGCAGTTCGGCAACATCGGCGTCGTCGACCACCGGCGACAGCGACCCCCGCATGAGTGTGAGCGGACAGCCAAGTCCGGACACGATGTCCCACAACGCCGCAAGCGCGTCGGATGCGACCGGGTCGGACCCGCCTTGGCTCTCACGCACGTGACTACGACGGTCGTAACGCCACTGCCACGACCCATCCTCCAACTGCTTGGCATTGTGGAGAATGCCACGGCGCAACGATGCCACGGTGCGCGTCGGGTTGTGTTCGATGGTGCGTTGAAGCAGGTCGTCGAACGACGCGAAGGCCTGCGGGCCGTTCACGAAGTCGAGCACGGCCTTTGCCTTTGCACCCGTGACCCCTGGCGTGATGTCGACGAGCGCAAGTTTTCGCACGAGATGCGGCGCATGACCCGCGAGCGCAAGCGACGTGAGACCGCCAAGTGACATACCCACCACGACCTCGGCCGAAGGGGCGTGCGTCGCCACGAGGTCGGCGAGGTCGGCGGCCATCGAAGCGGGCGAATACGCCGCATCGTCGCGCCAGTCGGAGTGGCCGTGGCCGGGTAGATCGACGGCGATCAACGACTCGCCCAGGCCCAGGGCAACCGTGTCCCACGTGTGCGCATTCTGTGACCCGCCGTGCACGAGCAACAGACGCGGTGCACCGCTTCCCCAAAGGAGGAAACTCACTGCGCGACCATCGGCAAGCACGTATTTTTTTCGTTCAACTTGTGGATTGGGCGACACGCCGAGCGCGTACTCGGCGATGTTCTCGTGGAAGAGACCGAACTCGTCGTAATGAATGCTCTCGCTCATGAGGTCAGCCTCCGGTCGTAGGTGTCGCGGCCACAGCCGTGGTTGTGACGTCGACCGCTTCGGGAACGGTCGTCGACTGCCTCGGCTTCTTCGCCGTCGTCGTCGGCGCAACCGTCGTCGTCGTTTCGCCCGCAACCGTCGTTGACGTGGAAGTTGACGACTTGGGCTCGGACGTCGTGGTCGTGTAGTTCGGGTCCGGCTTGTCGGCCGGCGGCAACGGGGATCCGTATTCCTCGGGTTCCTTCACGCCATCGAAGATGTAAATGCGATCGCCATATGCGACGAGGTCCTGGAAGTACTCGGAGATGAACATCGGGATGCGAATACAGCCATGCGACGCGGGACGGATGGGCACCTGTGCGGCCCCGTGCACGGCAACTCCTCCGTTGAAGTAGACGGGATTCCACATGGTCCCGAGCTTGCTCTC
This sequence comes from Actinomycetota bacterium, assembly GCA_046082705.1. Taxonomy (GTDB): domain Bacteria; phylum Actinomycetota; class Acidimicrobiia; order Acidimicrobiales; family Ilumatobacteraceae; genus F1-20-MAGs119. Next base: position 7,148 of record JBJTYJ010000163.1, read on the forward strand.
GCGCGTACCGGTTCGACGGTTGTAGAAGTAGAAGAGACCCGCGGGGGTGATCGACTCACCGCAGATTCCTTTCTTGATGGGCTCCTTGCCGTTCAGGTTTCCGTCTTCACCCGGGTCGATCGTGACTT
>JBJTYJ010000164.1:0-2585 GCA_046082705.1 Actinomycetota bacterium
ATCCGCAAGCCGATGTTCGTCCGCGGCGAGCTCCAGACCATCTGCGCCACCACCATCGACGAGTACCGCAAGCACGTCGAGAAGGACGCCGCGCTCGAGCGTCGTTTCCAGCCGGTCAAGGGCGACGAGCCGACGCTCGCGCACACGATCGAGATCCTCAAGGGCATCCGCGACCAGTACGAGGCGCACCACCGCGTCACGATCACCGACCAGGCACTTGTTGCCGCTGCAAACCTTGCCGACCGCTACATCAGCGATCGCCACCTTCCCGACAAGGCCATCGACCTCATCGACGAGGCCGGCAGCCGCCTGCGTATCAGGCGCATGCAGACGCCGCCCGACCTGAAGGACCTCGAAAACCGCATCTCCGAGGTGCAGGACGCAAAGAAGAAGGCCGTCGAGGAACAACGTTTCGAAGAGGCCGGCCGCCTGCGTGACCAAGAACGTTCACTGCTCGAGGAGCGCGCCCACAAAGAAGCCGAAGTCAAGGCGTCCGGTGTCGATCTCTTCGATGAAGTCAACGAAGAAGCCATCGCCGAAGTGCTCAGCCTCTGGACCGGCATCCCCGTCTACAAACTCACCGAAGAAGAGACGGCGAAGTTGCTCAACATGGAAGCCGAGTTGCACAAGCGCATCATCGGCCAGGAAAACGCCATCAAGGCCGTGTCGCAGAGCATCCGCCGCACGCGTGCGGGCCTGAAGGACCCCAAGCGCCCCAGCGGTTCGTTCATCTTCCTCGGCCCCACCGGTGTCGGCAAGACCGAACTGGCCAAGACACTCGCCAATTTCCTCTTCGGCGACGATGATGCGCTCATCGCCCTCGACATGTCGGAGTACATGGAAAAGCACACGGTCAGTCGCCTCGTCGGTTCGCCTCCCGGCTACGTCGGTTACGAAGAAGGCGGCCAGCTCACCGAGGCCGTTCGTCGTCGTCCGTTCAGCGTCGTGCTGTTCGACGAAATCGAAAAAGCTCACCCCGACGTATTCAATACGTTGTTGCAGATCCTCGAAGAGGGTCGCCTCACCGACAGCCAGGGTCGCACCGTCGACTTCCGCAACACCGTTCTCATCATGACCTCGAACCTCGGCACGCAGGATCTGCGCAAGGCCAACGTCGGTTTCACCAAAGCCGACGAGGCCGTGTCGTACGAGCGCATGAAGGAAAAGGTCAACGATGCGCTGAAGCAACACTTCCGCCCCGAGTTCCTGAACCGCATCGACGAGACCATCGTCTTCCACGAACTCGCCAAGACCGAGGTCGTGCAGATGGTCGATCTCATGATCAAGCGTCTCGCCACACAGCTCGAAAGCCAGGGCCTCGGCATCGAACTCACGCAGAGTGCGAAGGAACTGCTTGCCGAGCGCGGCTACGACCCGCAACTTGGTGCACGTCCTCTGCGTCGTGCCATCCAGCGCTTCGTCGAAGACCCGCTGTCCGAGAAGATCCTCTACAAGGAATTCGCAGCCGGCACGATCATCGTCGTCGACACCGAGGACGACCCGGAGAAGTCGGGTAGTCAGCGATTCTGCTTCCGCGCAGTCGAGGGCTTCCAGCCGCCGTCAGCCGTCGAACTCGCCGGTGCGGGCGACGGCAACCCGGCCACTCCCGAGTGACCTCGCTGCGTACGCGACTCACCGCGCTTGTCGCGGCACTTGCGTGCGTGTCGGTGCTTTCATCGTGTCGGGTCGACTCCGTCGTCTCGATCGTTGTCGAGCGTGATGGTTCGGGATCACTCGACGTTCTCGTCACCGCTGACAACGACATCGTGAAACAGGTCCCCCGTCTTTCGACCGACCTCGACTTCTCCGACATGGTTGCCGCAGGTTGGAAAGTCACCGGACCCGAGGCAACAGATGATGGCGGGCTTCGTGTTCTGCTCTCACACGCCTTCGACAACGAAACCCAGGCAAGCGCACTGCTGACCCAACTCAATGGGAACCGCGGACCCTTCCGTGACGTCCGCATCACCCGCGAGGGCAAGTCGCGCGATTCGGTGTGGAAGCTCACCGGTCGACTCGAGGTCACCGGCGGCCTGCAGGCATTCGCCGATGACCAATTGCTGCAGGTCGTTGGGGCCACGCCCTACGAGGAAACGGTCAAGGAAGCCGGCCTCGACTTGGGCAAGGCGATCAGCCTCCAGATCAACGCCACGTTGCCGGGCAAGGTGCAGTCGACAACGGGTGTCGCACAGGATGGAGTTCTCACCTGGCGGGTCGCCACCGACGGCACGCCGGTCGACTTGTCGACAACGACAAACGAGGTCGACGTTGCCGGCACGATCGGTGGAATCCTCTCCTTCGTGGCTCGCGTGCTGCTCGTCATCTGGCTTACGGTGATCGGCTGGGTTGGCTTGCGGGTGTGGCGTCGCCAGTCGCGGCGACCCCGCTACGTCGAAGTCGACGAATAACGGCTGACACCCGTCGCCTATCGTTGGCGCGATGGCAAAACTTCGACTCGTCTACCGCTGCACCGAGTGCACGGGCTCCTTCCCGAAGTGGGCCGGCAAGTGCGTGTCGTGCGGAGCGTGGAACTCACTCGTCGAAGACGTCGAAGGTCCCGAGCCGCAGCTCGCCTCACTCGCAGT
>JBJTYJ010000165.1:0-7972 GCA_046082705.1 Actinomycetota bacterium
CCGCACGCGAGGGAACGTCGCGCGCAGCGGTCGCGATCGCGTTCGTGCTGGCCCACCCCGCCGATGCGGTGGCATTGGTCGGTACGCAACGGGCCGACCGTTTGAGCGACCTTGCATCTGCGGTTCGCGTGACACTCTCGCGCACCGACGTGTATCGCATCGTCGTGGCGAGCGACGGCGTGCCGCTGCCGTGAGTGCAGCGCGGCCTTCGGCCGAGATTGCACGGCCGTCGGCCGAATTGGCATGGTTCGGTGCGCTGTGCGACGACGATTACGAACAACTCGGTGTCGTTCGTCCCGACCTGCGCAGCAGTTGGGAACACTGCCGCGACATCGTTCTGGAAGCCGAACGCGGTGGATTCGACAACATCCTTCTGCCCTCGGGGTATGACCTCGGAATCGACACCACTTCGTTTGCCTCATCGATCGCGCCGCTCACATCGACGATGTCGCTTCTCGTCGCGGTGCGCTGCGGTGAACTGTGGCCTCCGCAGCTTGCCCGTCAATTGACGACGTTGAACCAAACCCTCGGTGGCCGCTTGACGGTGAACATCATCTCGTCCGACCTACCGGGCGAGACCCTCGACGGCCCCGCGAGATACCGACGCACGCTCGAGGTGCTGACGATCGTGCGCACGTTGATGCAGGGACGACGCGTCGACTTCGACGGCGAGTTCCATTCGGTGCACCTCGATGCCCCGCGGATCTGCGTCGAGAACCCGGTCGACCCGTCGTTCTACTTCGGCGGACTCAGTAATGAGGCGCGAGACGTCGCGGCGGCGGGTGCCGATGTGTACCTGATGTGGCCCGACACCGAGGCGATGATCACCGCGACGATGAAAGATCTCCGTGAGCGCGCTGCACGTCATGGTCGGTCATTGAGGTTCGGGTACCGCTGCCACGTGGTGGTGCGCGACACCGAAGCCGAGGCAATCGCGGCGGCGCATCACTTGATTGCTACCGTCGACGACGAAGAAGGAGCGCGTATTCGCGCGCGGTCGCTCGACTCACAGAGCACGGGCGTGCGCCGTCAGGCCGAATTGCGCGAGTCGTCGGCAGTCGACGGCTTCGTCGAACCAAACTTGTGGACAGGCATCGGCAGGGCGCGCAGCGGGTGCGGCGCAGCCATCGTCGGTGCTGCGCGACAAGTCGCCGACAAGATCAACCGCTACCGCGACATGGGCATCGACGCGTTCATTCTTTCGGGCTACCCGCACCGTGACGAATGCGCCCGCTTCGCCCGTGACGTCCTGCCACTTCTGCGGAACGGATGAGGAACGACTGACATGGCCGTACCCGTTGGAGACCTCGACCTGCCGCGCTATCGCATGTCGCTCGACAACCCGACCCCCGGTGAGTACCACGACGAGGTTGCGGCTTCGCGCGACAACGGGTGGATCCAACGCTGGTTGTGTGGCTACGTGGTCTTCGGCCACGACGACGTGACTGCGCTTCTTCGCGAACGTCGTCTGCACCAGGCGGCGGGCAAAGTGCCGGGGCTTCTTGCCGGCATCGCCGATCCGGTGAGTTCCCTTCCCGCCGACGACATCCTTCTCGCCGAGGGTGAGAAACACCTGCGACTGCGCCGCCTCGTTGCGGAGGCTTTCTCACCGAAATCGATCGACACCCTGCGCCCTGCGATTCGTGCCCATGTGGAACGCCTCGTGGATGAAGCGACGGTGTCAAACAACGGCACCATCGAGTTCCAGTCGATGATCGACGAACTTCCCGTTGCGGTGATCGGCGACATGCTCGGCACGGGCCGCGACGACTTCCCTCTCTACAGCAAGTGGGCTGAATCACATTTCCAGGTGTTGAAGTCGTCGGCAGTTGGTGATACCGAACGCGATGCGCGACTGGCGCGCGATGCCGCCGAGTTCGACCGCTACTGCGTCGGCCTGATCGAAGCACGTCGCAACAACCTCTCGAGCGATCTCCTGAGCAAGCTCATCGTCGCCGAAGAGGCGGGCGATCGATTGTCAACGGGAGAACTTGTTTCGCTGATTCGCAGTTTCATCGCTGCAGGCATCGACACGACGCGCAACCAACTTGGTTCGATGATGGCCCTCATCCTCGATACCCCGGGTGCGTGGCAAAGACTTCGCAACGAACCATCCCTCGTCGTGGGGGCCGTGGAAGAGTCGTTGCGTCTGCTCAACCCCATTCGTATGGCGATGCGCTTGGTGCACGAACCCTTCGAATTCCGCGGTGTCCTCTTCCCCACCGGCACCCTGATCGGCATCGGCCTGTCTGGCGCAAGCCACGACGGCGCGCACTTCAGCGATCCGGGCTCGTTCGAACCATCCCGTACCAATGCACGCGACCACATGGCCTTCTCCTTTGGCGTGCACCACTGCCTCGGCGCCGCCCTGGCCCGCGCGGAACTGCAGGAAACCCTGTCAGTGCTTCTTCGTAAATGGGAGTCGGTCGAACTCTCGGCACCGGTCGAGTGGAAGCACGCAAAGCTCCCCGTCTGGGGACCGTCAGCCCTCCGCGTCTCGGTTCGCCCCGGATGAAGTAGAACTGAACGACGATGGAACCGTGGCAACTTGATGGAACGTCGGTCGCAAGACTGATCGCCAAGCGCGAGATGTCCGCACGGGAATGCGTCGAGTCGCATCTCGATCGCATCGACTCGCTCAACCCCCACCTCAATGCAATCGTTCGGCGCACCGATGACGATGCACGCCGTCAGGCCGCCGACGTTGATGCTGGTCGCGTCACAGGTTCACTGGCTGGTGCGGTCATGACGACGAAGATCAATACCGACCACGTCCCACACCCCAGCGACAACGGCATCAAGGCCCTTGCGAAACACCAACCAACTGAAACGCACCCCGGAATCGCCGGACTCATCGACGAGGGACTCATGATGGTCGGGCGCACGAATTCGCCAGCCTTCGCAATGCGTTTCCACACCGCAAACGACCTGCACGGTGAGACGCTCAACCCCTACGACAAGGACGTGAGTTGCGGTGGCTCGAGCGGCGGGGCAGGTGTTGCCGTCGCCACCGGAATGTGCCAGATCGCGCAGGGCAACGACATCGCAGGGTCGATTCGTTGGCCGGCGACGCTCAACGGTGTCATCGGTCTTCGCCCAACCGTCGGCCGTATTCCAAGTGGTGGCACCAATCCATCGGTCGGACGCGGCTGGGGTGCAACGAACATGTCGACGAACGGTCCTCTCGCGCGCACGATGACTGACATCCGCGCAGCCTTCTATGCGATGAGCGCAAACAACTGGAGCGACCCGAACTGGGTGCCCGTCGACCGACACTTTGCGAATGACCCCGTCCTTCGTGACGGCAGACCAATCAGGGTTGGCCTTGTCACACACGATGGCGACCACATCGATCCCCACGTTCTTGACGCAGTCAGGCGGGCCGGCGTTGCTTTGGAGGATGCGGGTTACGTGGTCGAAGAGGTGTCACTTCCGATGACCGACGTCTTCTTCGGCCTGTGGGAACGACTCGGCACGTTCGACATCGGTCTCGGGCTCGCGCCGTTGCTGAAGGACATCGACGACAGCGGGCTGCAAGCATCGATTGCCGACTGGGTGACGACCCTGCCCGAGCCGACTCCGCAAGGTTTCATGTCGGCGCTTGTTGACCGCGACCTCGTCATGCGTGCCTGGACACGGTTCCTTGCGGAACATCACATCGTCGTTTCACCTCTGATGTCGTTACCGTCAATTCCGCGCGGTTTTGACATCGACCACCCCGGGGCGATGGCTGAACTCATTCACATTGGACGCTGGGGGATGAATCTCTCGGCGGTTGCGTTACCGGCCCTCGCTTTCCCAACAGGCAAGGTGAACGGCGTGCCGATCGGCGTGCAGATGTTCTCGCGGGCATGGCGCGAGGACCTCCTTCTCGACGCCGGCGCTGCGCTCGAGACACGCTTCGGCGCGATCTCCCCTACCGATCGCATGTGGGACCGCTAGCCCCCTGCGCCGAGCCGCCGCGCATCGGCTGGGTCAAACGCTGTCCACGGAACGAGGATCTCCGGAGTGCCGGCAGCGTGCGCAGCGACGGCGTAGTCGGCGAATACGACGTGAAGACCGGTGCGATCGGGCCACCACGTCGCGTACGAGTCGTAATCAGCGAGACCTTCGGCCAGCCAGTCCTCGTCTGTGAACGTCATGCCGATCTTCTCGACAATCGCACGGGAGACAACCGGACTGATGCGTCGGAGATCGTCGGCACTCAGAACGTCGCTCAAACGCACTTCCGCACCCGTTGATAAATCGAAGGCCCGACTGTATGAAGTGATGGCTGGATGGTTTGCGAGGTAATCGTCATAGCCCGTGAAGCGCACGACGACGAGACCCCCGTGCGCCACCGAATTTGCAGCGAGATACCTCACCAATCGCGGGTTGGGGTGTGGGCTGAATGCATCACAACCGCCTTCGGGAGGTTGCTCGAGGCACGACAACATTTCTCGCGCCCCGCGCTTGAAGTCTTCCGCTTCGCGGACTAGCGACCCGTTCAATGCCTCAACGATCGGATCGAAGACCTCACGCCTCTCGGAGTGCCGAAACGTCAGTTCAGGAATGGTGATCGACCACATCGTCGAAACGTCGTGCTTGACCGTTGACACGATCGGTCCCGGAGTCACCTCCCGCTCACCGACACCACACGCACCCAATAGAAGGACAGATGCAACGATCACTGGTCTTGCGAACTTCACGACACAATCCTCCCATGTATCATTTGCGCGTGAAGTCACGCCTCGGGTTTGGGCTCGTGATCGCGGCCATTGCTCTCGGGGCGGGTTGTTCGCGCTCGAACCCCCCTGCGTCATGGAGCGAAGTTGACCCGCCGGTGGTGAAGACCGAAACCGACGACGTCGTCGTCGATGGTGCAACTTTGGCGGATGGAACCTATTGGGCGACGATTGCACTCGTGTCGGGCAACGACGACGTGGTCTTCCGCGTGCTGAAGGCACGCTTCGGCGACACCTGCACGCAGTGGGCCGAAGACAATGGCATGGCCGACGGGTGCATGAACGACTACGACGTCGAGTCGTACCCAGATGCATACGTGGGACTCGACAAGTTGGCCGACGTCACCGTCGCAAAGCTTGATGGTCCGGGCACCAGTTACTCAATCAACGCCGACACCCTGAAGAAGTTGATGCAGGGGGACAAGACGAATGCCCCCGATGACTACACGTGGGTGCCGTTTCCGTTCGTGGTGACGGTGATCAATGGTCTGGTGACGACCGCGGCGCAGTACTGGGTGCCCTGACCCGACGCGGTCAGCCGTGGCCGGGGATGGTGCGCCACGGGCCGGCGTCGGCGCGTGGTTCTTTCGGCAGGCCGAGAATCTGCTCGCCGACGATGCCGCGCTGCACCTGACTGGTGCCCGCGTAGATGGTGCCCGCCCGCGCGTTCAGGAAGACATCGACCCAACTTGCGCTCGAGTTCGGCGAACCAACTGCGTCAGAGCGGATGTAGGTCTGTGCGGGCGTACCGGCTGGTGTGAGTGCATCGGCACCAAGAACATCGACGGCGAGTTCGGTGACTTCCTTGTGGTATTCGCTCCAGAACAACTTGCCGATCGACGCGTCGGGGCCGGGCTTCTTGCCGTTCAGGAACGCAGTGAGTGCGCGGTAACCGAGGAACCGCATCACCTCGACCTTCGTGTGGGCCTTCACGAGGCGCTGACGAACGTGGTGGTCACCGTTGAGGCCGCGCTCTTTGACCATCGCGGTGAGCTTGTCGAGTTCGGCGCGGAACGACAGCGCGTTGATGGCCGCACCCGCACCGCGTTCGTTGCCGAGCAGCGTCATGGCGACCATCCATCCGCCGTTCACTTCACCCACGACGTTGCCCTTGGGACAGCGCGCGTCGGTGAAGAACACCTCGTTGAACTCGGACTCTCCCGACATCATGCGGATGGGGCGCACTTCGACGCCCGGCTGACGCATGTCGACGAGGAGGAACGTGATGCCCTTGTGCTTCACCTCGTCGGGTGACGTGCGGGCGAGGACGAAGATGTGGTCGGCGTGATGGCCACCGGTCGTCCAGATTTTCTGGCCGTTGATGATCCACTCGTCGCCGTCCAACACCGCTCGACAGCCGAGGTTGCCGAGGTCGGACCCGGCAGCGGGTTCGGAGTAACCCTGACACCACAGGTCTTCGCCCGCGAGAATGCGCGGCAGGTAGTGACGCTTTTGCTCCTCGGTGCCGATGGCAAGGAGCGTGTTGCCGAGCATCGCGATGCCGAAACCGTCGTTGTGACCGCCCGTCGGAACGCCGGCCTTGAAGAACTCCTCGGTGAGCACGACCATCTCCATCGATGACAAGCCCTGGCCGCCGTATTCCTTCGGCCACTGCACCGCGAGGAAGCCGTTGGCATAAAGGGTCTTGCGCCACTGATTGGTGAACTCGAACGCTTCGTCGCGCGTCAATGCGCCGATGCCCTTCCATCCGGCGGGCAGGTTCTCCGCGAGGAACGCCTTCACCTTTGCGCGGTAGGCCTCGGCCTGCGGTGGGTAGTTGAACTCCATCGTTGCTGCGCTCATCTGTTGTCTCCGATCAACTGGGGTCCCACGACAGGTGCAATTCTTTCATGGCACGCAGCGTGACGTTCGGGTGGTGCGTGAAATCGTTCTTTTCGGGCGTAAAGCGCAGGTTCGCAAGCCGCTTCACGAGCACATCGAAGGCAATGTTCTGCTCGAGACGGGACAGGCCGGCTCCTGTGCAGTGGGTCTCACCAAGCGAGAACGCCATGTGTCGGGCCGAGTTCGTGCGGTCGAGGTCGAAGTCGGCGGGGCACTTGAACATGCGCTCGTCGCGGTTCCCCGCCGCGTACCGCAGGTGCAGATTCGAGCCTTTCGGAATTTTCACCCCACCGACCTCGGTGTCGATGATCGCATTGCGCACCATGCCCATCGTCGGCGACTCGCATCGCAGACCTTCCTCGACGAGATTCTTGATGCGCGATGGGTCGTTGCGCACGGCGTCGTACACCCCGGGGTTCCCGAGCATCAGCCACATCGTCGACGTGAGGGCGAACGTCGTCGTCTCGTTGCCGCCGATGTAGAGGTGGTCGACGATGTTGATGATCTCGTGGTCCTCGAGTGGACGTGTGCCATCGAAGCGCGCCTCATTCACCAGATACGAGATGACCGAGTCGTCGGGATTTGCCCTCTTCTTCTGCATCGTTGCGTGGATGAAGTGCTGGAACTCGACACCCGTTTCACCCGCGTAGATCTCTTCTTCGCGCGTCAGGCCGCCTCGGAACGGCAGCACCCACGCCTCGGAGTACTTCTTCAGTTTCGGAATGTCCTTGAGTTCAAAACCCATCATGATCGTGATGACCCGCACGGGAAGCGGCACGGCAAATGCCGTCACGAATTCGCATTGCCCGAGATGGGCGAAGTCGTCAATCAATTCGTTCACGATGTTCGTGATCAAACCGCGACGCTTCTCCGAACCCGCAGGTGTGAAGAACGGGTCGGCAATGTCGCGGTACTTCTTGTGTGCCGGCGGGTTACTGCCGAGCATGCTCGCCCGTGGCCAACCTTTCGTTGCGTAGATTTCCTTCACCACTGCGGATGCGCCGGCAGACGGCGTCGATTCGCTTGCGCCGCGCATGAAAACGTCGGTACGGCGCAGAACATCTTGGATGTCCTCGTAGCGCGTGAGGACGTAGGTGTTCGTCCCCGGCATCTGCCACACGTGTGCTTCCTCGCGCAGCAGGTCGTAGCTCGGATACCAGTTCTCCTGCGTTGCAGGATCGAAGAAGTTCACTTCGTCGATGGATGTGGGATGTGCAGGCATAGAAATCGTCCTTTCCGCAATTCACCGTCCGCGCAAAGCGGACCACCATTCAGCAGCGATGCGGGAAAAGCGGGGGTACTTCTCACGTTTCGAGTCGCTCGCACTTGGTTGAAGGCTTTGATCGTTCGTCGACACCAACGGCGACGCCCCACTGATCGGGTCGACCCACTCCAGTCGCATTGAC
>JBJTYJ010000166.1:0-3260 GCA_046082705.1 Actinomycetota bacterium
AATCATGGGAATTGAAATGTCTAGGCGGTCTAGGCTGTATTCAGACTTTGAGCCGGTCATCGGAAAAGAACGCGCGGAGGTGATCATGAATTCGTTGAACTTCGAAGGAACGGCATCTCTCGCGACTAAAGACGATCTGCGCAAGCTCGGCGACGAAGTCGATCGCAAGTTCGAAATGATGATGGCGCACCTGGACAAGAAGCTTTTGAACATGAAGATCTGGTTCTTGCTGACTGGACCGGGCGTCGCCTTCGCGGTTGTCAACCTTTACAAGAAGTAGCCTGCGGCGGGTGAGAACCGCTCGACGACTACTAGCGGTCTGCGGTCTGACCACCATCCTGGTGCTCGCGGCGTGTGCCGAAGACGGGACGCGCGAAACCACGCCCACCGAGCCGGCGGATTCCGTGGCAGTGACAACCACGACGACCGAACCCCCGACGTTCTGCGGCGTTGCGAAGATTTATGCCACGGAAGTTGTCGACGCATTGGAAAACGAGTCGAATCAGGCAGCCGAAGATTCGCCCATGAACACCCGCGCTTTCTGGGAGCGGTACAAGGAATTGCAAGAACAGATGCGCGACTTGGCTCCGCCCGAGATCAAGGATGCTGCCGAGACTTCGTTCGAGTCGGCGATGGCGGCCTACGACTACATGGAGCAGTTCACGTTTTCGATGAAGCTCGCTTCTGAAGACCCCAGCTTCGCGAACGATGAACGATTCACCGGCGAGAAGTACCTGAAGGCCGGGGTGGCTTTCCAGAACTACATCGACGACAACTGCGACATCGAACTCACCAAGTGAGCGTGTCGTCGGTGGTCATGCCGACTGGATGACGCTGACAGCCACCCGGAACCGTTCGAGCAGCGGCAGGGCAGCGGGCGGCCAAGGTTTCGCCTCAAGTGCCTCGAGCAGGCTGCGATACCACCACTGTTGGCTTTCGCGTGGAGCGTTGAAGTTGGTCCAGAAGTCGGCGACGTCTTTCCCGGCGGCACGCCACCGCTGAATGTCGCGGGCCGACTGTTCGCTGTTGTGAACCTTGTCGGCCAAAACAACGAGCAGTGAAGGCGCGTTGTCGGCCTTGTGGGCCAGACGTTCCAGGTACACATCCTTGCGGCGTCGCCAATCGGCAAGTCGTTGCTCGCGGGTCATCTGCGACTCGTCTCCGCGGTCGGTGTCGTCGGTGCATTCGAGCACGATGTCGGCCACGGCCGGCCCAACCAACTCGGTCAGGCGTGCGTGGGTCATCGACGTGTCCTCGATGACGTCGTGCAACAGCGCCGCCGCGGCCTGCACCTGCGAGCCGCCATGTTCGGTGACCAGCGCTGAGACCGCCATGAGATGCGAGATGTAGGGCGTGTCGTCGGTCTTGCGGGTCTGGTCGGCGTGGCACTCGCGTGCCACCGAGAATGCCTTGTCGAAGTCGCTGCTGGCGAGCCAGCGGGGTTGGTCTTTCACGGTGTCATTGTCTCCCATCTTTGTGGCGGATGTCGGAAAGGGAGGGGCAATATCACCAGCTGTAGCCGTCGCCCTCCGGGGCATCGTCGAGAACGTTCACGTTGCGGTCGATCTCGGTTCCGTAGTCGAACTCGACAACGGGCAGGTCATCTTCGGCCATCTGGCCGATGAACTCCGGCGCAACGGTGTACACGGCGCCACAGTCACCACAGGAGACGATGGCCCAGCCCTCGGGCGTGTATCCCTCGCATTCGGCGTAGGGCTGTCCGCACAGCGCACAGTGGGCACCCTGGTTGAACCATTCAGTGATCGGCTGGTTCATGTTTGGCCACCTTTTGGGTGGATCGACTGCGAAGCTTCGATCGTTGCACGTTCGAGTTGACCAAGAATTTCGCGAATGTCATCGAGACTGTCGGGGAGAGGCGACAAGATCGTGCGGGGGCGACCATCAGAAGTGATGCTCCACCACCGCAACAGTTCGTCGGCATCAGGAATGGCGTAGGTCTCGCAGAGCAGGCTTGTGAGGAACATTCGACCAGCCGGCTGTGAGGTGTAACTCCGCATGGTCAAGTTGGCACGTCCGGGCGAAAACGTCATCGTCCACAGCCATTCACCGACATCACCCGTGTTTCTGAAGACCGCAATCGAGGTTCTGTCGTCGGTGGCGTGGGGCAAGACCTGGATTCCATCGATGCAGCAGAGGTTGCGCAGCGACTCGGCGATATCGAATGTTGCGGATGTGACGTTCTGGTGACGGCCGAGCCACAGCCCGACCCGCTCGAGGGCTTCGAAGACGTTCAGTTCAGTCATGGGGCTGATTTCAGGATGGCAGAGGGGTGTAGCAGGCGGACTTGAACCGACCAGCGCACACATGGGGGCATGACTACCTATGACGAGCGCAATAAACTCGCCTCGCGTGCCGACGTTTTGTTCGGCACCGGAGAGGCCCAAACACTGATGGACATGTTGTCGACCGGAGAGCGGCTCGAGATTGAAATCGTGAAGCTTCGCGCCGAAATGGACCAGCGCTTTGCCCAAATCGATCAACGGTTTGCCCAGATGGACCAGCGCTTCATTGATCTTCAGCAGGGCATCCTTGACGGCGCTGACGAAAAGCTCAAGGCGGCTGCGCGATTTGATCGCGGAACCATCTGGGCGGCGGTTGCCTCATTGGCGGCGTCCGTTCTTGCTGCCGGTGTGGCAATTGCGCTTGCCGTGGCCTTCGGCTGAGAAATCACAGATAGCCGGCGCGCGCGCGGTTGTCGATGACGAAAGCCAACGACGGGTCGGGTGGCTGCCAAGCGCCGGCCGTCGCCTTCAACTTCGGCAGACAATCGTTCGGAGCCAGTTCCCGCAGGTGGCGTGAACCCGGCCGGGCCAAGCGACCCACGCGCAAGGCGTGCACGTCGAGAATCTCGCCGAACAATTTCCGCATCTCGCGGCCGTTGCCGAACCCACGCCCACGGGGCAAACGGCTGATGATCCGCTGGATCGGCGCCTGGATGCGCGCCGTGTCGTAGTCGTTCTCGCGCGCGATGACGTTGAAGATCTCGACAAGTTCGTCGTTCGAGTAATCGGGAAAGTCGACCGTCGCGTCGAAACGGCTCTTCAGGCCCGGGTTCATGTCCATGAACTTCTTCATTTCCTCGGGATATCCCGCCACGACGACGGCGATCTGGCCGCGATTGTTCTCCATGAACGTCAACAGCTCCTCCACGGCTTCGCGGCCGTAGTCGTAACCGTGTTCGCTGATCAGCGAGTACGCCTCGTCGATGAACAGCACGCCGCCCTTTGCCTGTTCGCACA
>JBJTYJ010000167.1:0-3144 GCA_046082705.1 Actinomycetota bacterium
CTCCCGCGATCGGGAGGCGACCGCGAACGACGACTCGCCGACATCGCGGCCGAAGAGCGCACCGTCATCTTCTATGAATCCCCCCACCGCATCGTGCGCACGCTCGATGATCTCGCTGCCGCTTGCGGCGATGAACGTCGCGTCGCCATCGCCCGTGAACTGACGAAAATGCACGAAGAGGTGTGTGGCGCGGCACGATCGGCGGGGCATCGGCCCGCTTCGCCGTACACGAACCGCAGGGTGAATTCGTCGTTGTCGTCGATGGCGCACCGCCCGCACCCGCGGCCGACGACGAACTCATCGCTCGCGTCATCGACGAATCGCTTGCCGCCGGGCTTTCAGTGCGCGATGCCGCCGACCGTGCGGCCACAACCCTTGGCGTGCCGCGGCGCGCCGCCTACCGCATGGCCTTGTCGCGTCGTAGCTCCGGAGACCCAGAATGAAACAACACGTTCTTTTCTTCGACCTCGACGGAACCGTCGCCGATTCCGGTGCCGGAATCATGGGCGCAATGAACGAGGTTCTCGTCGCCCGCGGTGCAGCACCGCTGACGCGCGACGATCTTCGCCACATCGTCGGGCCGCCACTCGCCACGTCGTATCCGACTTTTTTCGTACCGCGTGGCCTGCCGCACGACGGTGCCGATGAATTCATTGCCGACTACCGCGCCATCTACACACCGAAATACGTGCCCCAAACGCCGACGTTCGACGGCATCCTCGACGTACTCGACACACTGGGTCGCAACTGGCACCTTGCAATCGTCACCTCGAAACCCGAGAAACAGGCTCTGATGGTGCTCGACGTGACACAGGCACGCAGTCGCTTCGTTCACTTGGTGGCCGCCGAATCGGACAACGAGGTTCCGAAGGCGCGGCTGCTCGAACAGGCCATTCGTGATCTGCGCGACGTTCACTCCATCAGTGTCGAACACGATCAGTGCTGGATGATCGGCGATCGCCACCACGACATCGATGCGGCCACCGAAGTCGGCACGAAGGGGCTCGGCGTGCTGTGGGGCTTCGGCTCACGTGAGGAACTCACTTCTGCGGGCGCACACGCAATCGCGGAACAACCCGCGGACTTGCTGACGCTGCTCGCCCGTTAGGGGAACTACCTCACATGCGGCTGCTCGTCAGCCGCGATTGAGTAAGGCGAGCTGGCGGGATTGGGCGACGAGGTTGCCCGCTTCGTCCCAGATTTCGCCGTCTTCCTCGGTGAGCCCGCCCTGAATCACGCGCGAGCGAAACACGCATGCGACACGCGTGCCGACGGGGACCGCGCGCACGTGAACAGTGAGTTCGATCGTCGGCACCCATGCCTTTGGTACCGGCACGTTGAACACGGGCGGTGCGAAAGAGTCGGCGATGGTCAAAAGGCTGAGAGTGTCGATGGGCCTGCCGTCGCCGAATTCGAACCAGCCGCGCATCGTCGCAACGCCGCTGGTCTCGCCGCGCAGGAACGCGGTGTCGTCGGGGTGAATGCGCGAGTCGAAGCGGTTGGCAAACTCGACGGGCATCGCGGTGCCGTCGTGGTTGCGCGGCACGCAGTCTTCAAAGGCGGGCAGCTCGGGCGGGGTGGCTGTTACGAATTGATCGTCGGTGACATCGGCCGTCTCGCCAAAAGCACCAAGAAATCGCACCGCAGTACGGCCGTTGGCAACGATGCTCGCGTTCATGGTGGTCAGCAACTTTCCCGTTTTCACCGTCTCGACCTCGACATCGATCGGACCCGCCTGTACGGGTGAGAGGTAGTGCGCCGTCACCGTGAACGGGTCGCGACGACCCGAGTGGTCGCGCATCGCCCGACCGGCGAACGCGAACAAGTATCCGCCGTTGGCGTTGCCCATGATGTCCCAGCCGGGCAGAACCGCTGCTGCGTAGCGACCCTCACCCATTTTCTCCACTGACGTGGCGGAATCAAAGGCGAAAGTCACGAAGCCCGAGCGTATCCTCGTCATGTGCCGCGTTTCTCGCTCACCACCCCCATCTACTACGTGAACGCACGGCCGCATCTCGGCCATGCGTACACCACCATCGTGGGTGATGCGTTTGCCCGCTGGCACCGTTTGAACGGCGCCGACGTGCACTTTCTCACCGGCACCGACGAACACGGTCTGAAAATCCAAAAGGCCGCCGATGCGGCAGGGGTCTCGCCACAGGCGTTCACCGACTCCATCGCACCGTTGTTCGCCGACGCATGGACACGCCTCGACATCAGTTACGACGACTTCATTCGCACCACTGAGGAACGTCACAAGCGCGGCGTCGCCAAGTTGTTGCAGGCCTGCTACGAGTCCGGCGACATCGAAATCGACACCTACTCGGGGCTCTACTGCGTCGCCTGCGAGGCCTACTTCACCGAGGAAGAACTCGAGGGCGGCAACTGCCCGGTGCACAAACGCCCCGTCGAACACGTGGAAGAGGAAAACTGGTTCTTCCGTCTCTCGCGCTTCGGCGACCGACTCCTCGACTGGTACGCGCAACATCCGGGCTGCATCACGCCGTCGTACCGCATGAACGAGGTGACCTCGTTCATCAAGCAGGGTCTGCGCGACTTCTCGATCAGCCGCAAGAGCCTTACGTGGGGCATCCCCATTCCGTGGGATTCCGAACAGGTCACCTACGTGTGGTTCGACGCACTTGCGAACTACATCACGGCGGTCGGCTACGGCAACGACGACGATGCGTTCGCCCGCAACTGGCCGGTGTCGGTGCACCTCATCGGCAAGGACATCATCCGATTCCACTGCATCTACTGGCCGGCCATGCTGATGTCGGCCGGCATCGCACCGCCGCAGCACTGGGCGGTCGGCGGCTGGCTGTTGGTCGGTGGCGAAAAGATGTCGAAGACCACGGGCAACGTCGTCAACCCGCTCGATCTCATCGATGAGTTCGGCGTCGACGGCTTCCGCTACTACGTGCTCGCCGACACCACGTATGGCAACGACGGTGACTTCACCTACGAGGGTCTCGTCGCGCGCTACAACTCCGATCTCGCGAACAACCTCGGCAACCTCGCGGCGCGCGTGGCGACCGTGGTGGAGAAGAAGTGCGGCGGACGCGGACCCGCACCGCGACCCGACTCGCCGCTGGCGCAACTCGCCGCCGATGCAGTGCGCGACGCCGATGCCGCATGGCGCCG
>JBJTYJ010000168.1:0-8514 GCA_046082705.1 Actinomycetota bacterium
TCCCCAGCATGCGGCACACGACGAGGATCGCGGGGTCGACTTCGCCGTTCGTCCCGGGTTGGGGTGGCACCAGCAGTGCGATGTCGGGAACGCGGGCAACGACCGCGGGTACGCCAAGTTGGTAGGCAACCGACGGATACGAGGCCTTGCCACTGGGAACAAAGAGGCCCGCAGATGACACCGGCGTGATTCGCTCGCCCGCGCTGAGACCCGGCTGGATTTCGGTGCTCCAATTGGACGCCCGTTCCATCAGCTTTTCGTTGAAGGTGCGCAGATTGGTGATCGCATGCGAGAGAGCGGATTCAAGGTCGGGCGATACCCGAGCCGACGCGATTGCATCGGCACCGATGACAAGTTGGTCCGCTCGAAGTTTGACGCCGTCAAACTTTTCGAGCGCACGACAGACCGCATCGTCGCCATTCGTACGGACGTCGTCGATCAGTTCGGCTATCGAGACACGCAGTGTGGGGTCAAAGATGTCGGCGAGACCCCGGGCACAGAACGTCGTGCGCTCTTGTTCGTTGAGGTTGCGCCACTCGACCACGCGCAGCACTGCTCGTCGTCCTGAGCCAGCCATGAGGAAACCCTATCCGTGGCCCGTGTGCATGTGCCTCGCCGTTTTCGCCCTCCGGGTGGCAAGATGTTCCAAGGAATTGGAGGGTCCCATGCGCGGAATGCGACATCCACTGACACACGCTCTCTATGAACTCTCTGACGAGGGCGTTCGAGTCACCGACGGGAACCAAATCGGGGTCTACGACAACGACGGGCGTTGGGTGTCGGGCGATCGCTTCCTTGTCTGCCCCAACCTGTGCGGGTGGATCGGCACTGGGCCGCGCGAGCCGAGCACGTTGAAGGATCACCGAAGATTCCGCAACGTCGTCGTGAAGCAGGCCACCACAAAGGAATCAGGCTCATGACCGTCGAAGAATCGCCGGTCGGTTTGAATCGTTCGCCGGGGCCGACGTATCGCGAAATACTCGATGCGGATCGGGTGAAGCCGGCGGCGCATTTCTACGAAGAGCGACCCTTTCACGAGGGTTCCGGCGGAATTCCAACCCAGCGGTACACCTCGCGTGAATTCCACGAGCTCGAGAAGAAGTACATGTGGCGCACCACCTGGCAAGTGGCTTGTCGCGAAGAACACATTCCCGAGGTCGGCGACACCTTCGTCTATGAGATTTGCGACATGTCGTTTCTCATCGTCCGCAGCGCACCCGACGAGATCCGTGCCTTCTGGAATTTCTGCCGCCACCGTGGACGTCAATTGATGTCACGTTCCACGTGGACACCGGTGCTGCGATGCCCGTTCCACAGTTTCACGTGGAATCTCGACGGAACGCTTGCCTACCTTCCGACCGAGTGGGACTTTCCCCACGTCGATCGCGCCGCGACCGCACTGCTTCCAGCGGACGTGGGTCGGTGGGGCGGGTTCGTCTTCATCAACCCCACGCCCGGCGGTGAGTCGCTCGAGGACTACATGGGCGAAATGATCGAACACACCGCGCCGTGGCACTTCGAGACCCGCTTCGTCGAGGCACATGTCGCGAAGATTTTCAATGCCAATTGGAAGATCGTCGAAGAAGCATTCATGGAGTCGTTTCACGTTGCGGCAACGCACCCACAGCAGATGGTGCGCCTCGGCGACGTGAACACCCAGTACGACTGTTACGAGAACTTCAGCCGTGCTCTCCACCCAAGTGGCGTTCCGAGCCCGCTCTTGAAGTGGGCACCAACCGAACAGGAAATGCTCGACAACATGCTCGACATTCGAGAAGGGGAGGAGTCGATCATCGTTCTTCCCGAAGGTGAGACGCTCCGTTCGTTCGCCGCAATCGTGGGCCGTGATCAATTGCGGCCTGCAATCGGTGACGAGGCCGAAACGGTGAGTGATGCCGAGCTCATTGATGCGATGGAGTACACGATCCTGCCCAATTTCCATCCGTGGGCTGCGTACCAACGCGCCGTCTACAGATTCATGCCGTACGGTGACGACCACGAACGATCCGTGATGGAAGTCATGTTGATCTCGCCCTATTCGGGTGATCGCCCGAAACCTGCGGAGAAGATTCTCCTCGGTCCCGACGAGTCGTGGACGACCCCCGGTGTATTGGGAATCACGGGGCGCATCCTCGACCAGGACTCCACGAACATCGCCGCTGTACAGCGGGGACTGCAAGCTTCGCCCCCGACGGAACTGCAATTGACCCTCTACCAGGAGAGTCGCATTCGCCATTTCCACAAGTGGCTCATCGATCGCATCGAAGCGGGTCGCAAACGTGCCACAAATTTTGCGTAGGGTCGCCGCCAAACGCCCGGGTCAGGTCGCATTGAGCGACATGAAAACGTCGCTCGGTTGGGACGAACTCGCCGACCTGTGCGAACAATCCGTGCGGGCCATCGACAGCCTCGGTCTTCCATCGGGGTCGCGAATTGCGGTCGTTATGCGCAACAGCGTCGACGCGATCGATGAGCCACTTGTGGAAATGGCGAATGCGACTCTCCTGGTAGAGGGTCAACCGGGTGTACGCTGATCTCGAAGCCGGCGACATCGTGAGTCGCGGCATCATCGTGATGTGAAACGTCGCCTCAGCGCGGCGTGTTTGCCGGCGGTGCGAAACCGTCGGGCCACAAGGTTCGCTTGGGGTCGTACGAAAAACCCGTGAGTACGGCTCCCGTGAGGTTCGCGCCCCGAAGAATCGCGCCGCGCAGATCGGCGCGCGACAAATTCGCGTCGGCGAGGCTTGCGCAGGTGGTGTTGCGTACTTTCACTTGTTCGCTCGTGCCTGCTTGCGAGCCTCGATGTTTTCGATCACTTTTGTGACGGCAGTTTTTGACTCGGGGCGATCCGACATGCGGATCGTGAAGGTTTGCTCGTATTCATACCCGGTGCGGAAGTCGAGATGTTCGACGGCGTTCATGCATTGCTTGGCCATGCGCAGTGCGATGCTTCCCTTGCCGACGATCGTCCTCAGCACTTTTTCGCATTCATCGTCGAGCGAATCGTGCGGAACCACCGTGATCGCCGCGCCGAACTGCTTGAACTGCTCGGCGGAGTACGTCTCGGCGGTGAAGAACATCCGACGAACGGCGTGTTCCGGAACCAACCGGCGGGCGAACTTGAGTCCGCCCAGCACGCCGACGTCGAGTTCGGTGAGCCCGAAGACCGCACGCTCGGAGGCGATGACGACGTCGGAAAGGGATGCGAGAGCGAGTCCCGTACCGAATGCGACGCCGTTGACCCGCGCAACAACGGGCACGGGGCAATCGTGCAGTGCCCAAAAGGCGCGGCGCACGCGATACATCAGCTCGGCTGCATAGTCGGAGTCCATCTGTGCGAACTCGTGTATGTCGTTGCCCGAACAGAACACCTTGCCTGCCCCGGTGAGAAGAACCGCGTCGATGTCGGATGCGTCGTGCACCGCGTCGAAGGCAAGATGCAGCTCTTTCAGAACTTGGGTGTTCGCAGCATTCGCGCCCGGTCGGTCGAGCGTGATGCGCGCCACCCGTTCGATTGGTTGGTCGATCTTGACAAATTCAAGTGGAGAGTTTGTGCGGGGTTCGATCACGCACTTAGCCTAATTCGCAGACGTCCACCACCCAGCGGTGAAGTCGATCCTCTTGCACGGACGGAGAAACTGTGTTGCAACCGAAGAACTCCCCGACGCTCGAAGAGTTCCGCGACGAGGCCCGCCGGTGGCTCAGCGGTGTTGCAACACCACGCAAGTCCCACGACAACGCGTGGGGTGAAGGTAGCGACTCCGTTGCCTTGTTCGACAACCTCGATCACGCTGTCGAGGCACGACTGGTCGACGCTGGCAAAGCATGGGAACGCGCACGTTTCGATGCGGGATGGGGGGCAATCTCGTGGCCGATCGAAGAGGGTGGCCTCGGATATCCGGCGATCTATTCCCGCGCTTTCGACGAAGAAGAACGAAACTTCGACGTTCCGAGGCGCTCGGAGATTTTCGAGGTGACGCGCAAACTGATTCCGCCGACGATCCTGAAGTGGGGTACGGATGACCAAAAGGCCCGATGGAATCGCGCATTTCTGCGTACCGACGAGATGTGTTGTCAGTTGTTCTCGGAACCAGGGGCCGGGTCCGACCTCGCCGGCGTTGCAACGAAGGCAACGCGGGACGGGGACGACTGGGTGTTGGCCGGCCAAAAGGTGTGGACATCCGGGGCGCGGTTTTCCGAATGGGGTCTTGCGGTCTGTCGCACAGATTCGACCGTGGCAAAGCACGCGGGGCTCACTGCTTTCATGGTGCCTCTTTCCGCTCCCGGCGTGACGGTGCGTCCGATTCGTCAAATGTCGGGCGGATCGAGTTTCAGCGAGGTGTTTCTGGACGACGTACGTCTCGGCGACGAGTACAGGCTCGGCCCCGAGGGTTCGGGATGGGGTGTTGCGCTCACCACGCTGTCTGCCGAGCGCATCGCGTCCAACGACCTTGGTGCCGATGCGGTGCCAAAGATGTTGGCGCTGGCAAAGCGTGTGGGCGTTGCGGCGTCTCCGCTTCTGCGCCACGCAACCGTTTCGTGGTGGTCCCACATCCGAATCCATGAACTCAACGAACACCGCGTTGCGGCGAGCCTCGAGGCCGGCGAGGAGCCGGGCCCCGAAGGCTCGATCGGCCGTCTCTACTGCACGCAAAACCTCACTCGCACCGGCGAACTGGCGGCGCAGTTGCTCGGCCCTTGTCTCGTCGCCGACGTCGGCGAATGGGGCACGTTTGCTTGTTCGGAACAGTTTCTCGGCGCCCCCGGCTACCGAATCGCCGGGGGATCGCAGGAAATCCAACGGAACATCATCGCTGAACGCGTTCTCGGTTTGCCGAAAGAACCGAAGTGACGTCGAAAAAAGAAGGAGAGACCGTGAGCGGTAACGGTGCCGGGAAGAAAGTCGCGATCGTCACGGGCGCGGGACGGGGAATCGGCCGCGAGACATCGATTGCACTCGCCGCTGCGGGCCATTTGGTCGAGTGTGTCGACCTCGACGGCGATGCCGCAGCCGAAACAGCGCGACTCGTCGGGGGTCGTGCGACGAACCTCGACGTGTGCGACGAAGTTGCCGTTGCCAAGTTCGTTGGGGGACTCGAGCGATGTGACGTTCTCGTCAGCAACGCAGGTATCTGGCGGTTCACTCCACTTCTTCAGACCCCGGTCGACGAAGCCACCGACGTCTTGCGGGTGAACGTGGTTGCTCCGCTGATCTGGATCAAAGCGGTCGCGCCACTGATGAAAGCCGGGGGTGGAGGATCGATCGTGCACCTCGCGTCGACCGCCGCGCGCGCGATTGCAACTGCAACGGGCATCTATCCCTCGTCAAAGGCCGCGGTGATTGCTCTGACCGAACAGGCGGCCGTCGAACTTGGTCCGATGGGTATCAGAGTGAACGCCGTGGGTCCAGGTCGCATCGTGACCGAAGGCAGCAGTGGTCGGGTCGACCCGGACGATTCAAAAGTCGGCGGTCGGGCGCTTCCACTCGGCCGGTGGGGTGCGCCGCGCGACATTGCCGACGCAATCGTGTTTCTCTGTTCGCCGGCATCCTCCTACATCACCGGCCAAGTGATCTGGGTCGATGGCGGGCTCACGGTCGCAACGAACGAGTTTCTTCGCGTCGCGCGGAATCAACCGTATTCGCCGACGGATCAGTCGTAGTCACCGACGACGTCGGCAAGTCTTTCGGGCAGTGATTCCCAGTCGCGTTCGCTCGCGACCGCCGACCAGAAGCCGCATTCGATGATCGCCTCCTCGGCTCCGAGTTCGGCCGATTCGTCGAGCCCTGCTCGGATGCGGTCGAGCCCGTCGGTAAGGCCGTCGTCGCTGCCGGCGGGTCGTGCCGCGTAGACCCTGGTGATGAGCCGCATGGGTGCGGACCCGTTGGGTTGGTGCGTGCGCAACCACGAGAGATGCTCGGCGATTGGTAGTCCGGTGCCAACCGTCGGATTCCAGATGTCGAAGTATTCGGCCGTACGGCGAAGGCCGGCCGCACTGCGCATACCCGACATCAAGGCCGGTCGGCGCCCACCGAACGGCTTGGGCTGTACCTCTGCGGGCGGAATCGAAAACCATGAACCGTTGAACTCGACCGGGTCGTCACCCCAACACCGAACGAGTGCCGGCAGGAACTCGTCGAGTCGGTTTCCACGGGTCGCGAAGTCGACGTTCATTTGCGCATGTTCGTCGGCCGACCAACCCGCTCCGATTCCCAACACCACGCGTCCCTCGCTCAATTGATCAAGGGTCGCAACGCGCTGCGCCAGTTCGAGCGGCCTGTGGTATCCGGCGACAACGACGCTCGTCCCCAGTGTCATCCGGGGGGACAGGGCTGCGGCAAATGAAAGAAGCTCGAAAGGCGAGTAGAAGCTGCGGTACGCACCGTGAACCTCGGTTCCGTATTTTCCCGAGTACTGCGATGTGTTGCGGACTGGATAGAAGAGGTGCTCTTGCACCCATAGGCCGGAGAAGCCCGTCTCATCAGCGGCACGAACGAACGATGCAACACCGGATCCCGAGACACGAAAGCCGAGTTGCGGCATTCCCAAGCCGATTCTCACGTTGCGACTTTAGGGCTGTTGACGCAGGCGTCCGTGACGGGGGAGACTCTGTGCTCCACACGTACTCATCGAGGGGAGAGACAGTGGCCAGTTTTCCGATCCAGCCCGAACAGTTGTCGAGCGAATGGTTCACCAAGACGCTGCGTTCTGCGGGCAAGTTGGGTTCGACAAACGAGGTGACAGGTTTCGAAATTGGTTTCATCGGCGACGGGGTCGGACTTCTCGGAATGGTCCTTCGGGTGTCGCTGAAGTACGCGAGCGCCGACGGTGCCGGCCCGGCGAGCGTCGTCATCAAGTTTGCGCACCCGGTTCCCGAGAACCGCGCGATCGCGGCAAACCTGAACATGTACGAGCGCGAAGTCACGTTCTTCAATGAAGTTGCACCCGAGGTGTCGACACCCAAGCCCGACTGCTATTTCGCAGGGATGGATTACGACAACGGCAGCAACATCGTGGTGCTCGAAGACCTCAATCAGTACCGCGCGGGCGACCAGGTGAAGGGAGTTTCGGTCGAAGAGGCGAAGATGGTCATTGATGCGCTCGCACCCCTGCATGCGAAGTACTGGGGTAAGTACGAGGGCAAGTTCAAGAACATGATGCAGATCAACACGTCGTACGTCGAACCGTTCGTACCGAGCGTCGAAGGAACATGGCAGCCGGCCCTTGCAAACTTCGGTTACTGCATGACACAGGAACTTCGCGACAACATCGAGCACTACGTTCAGTCCCTCCGCCGAATTCACCAACTGATGGCTGAGCGCACGATGACGGTGATTCACGGTGATGCGCGCATGGACAATGCGATGTTCGGTGACAGCAAGCCGGGGCTGAAGCCGGTCGTGCTCGTCGACTGGCAGGCCATCATGATTTCCAACCCGCTCCAGGACATTGAATGGATGTTGGCAACGGGAATCGACACCAAGGTGCGCCGTGCGGAGGAAGAGAACCTTCTCGCCTACTACGTCGCGGCGGTTGAAAAGCACGGCGTAAAGGGCTACTCACTCGAACAGTGCATCGATGACTACAACGTCGGCGTGCTGTTCCTGTTGTCGTATCCCATCATCATCGCCGGTGCTTTCGACCCGGCGAATGCCCGCGGCAAGGAACTTGCCGAGGAAGGTCTGCGTCGCCACTCGGCAACGGTCGAGGACCGCAAGCTCCTGCGCTACATCGCACAGTGACCACGATGGGCCAGCTCGATGGAGTGAGCGCAATCGTGACCGGTGCAGGGCGTGGCATCGGCAAGGCGATTGCAAAGGTCTACGCGCGCGAGGGTGCAGCGGTGTCGCTCCTCTCACGCACCCAGGCCACCGTCGAGCAGGTTGCCGAGGAGATCCGTGCCGAAGGAGGCGTTGCACGCGCCTATGCCTGCGATGTTGGTCAACGGGACCAAGTGTTCGGTGTCATCAATCGTGCGATTGCCGACATGGGAACCGTTGACGTTCTCGTGAACAACGCACAGGGCTTCGGCACGCAGTCGTCGCCGCGATCCTCGACCAAGTACTTCGGTGTCGAGGAAACACCCGATGACGAAGTCGAGTACATCTTCCGAACCGGTGCGATGGCATCACTGTGGGGGATGCAGGCGGTCTTTCCGGTCATGAAAGAAAAGAGATGGGGAAAGATCATCAACTTCTCGTCGACGTCGGGGATTCTCGGAACAACCGGGAACACCGCCTACAACGTGACGAAAGAAGCGATTCGATCGTTGTCGCGCACTGCTGCGAATGAGTGGGGTCAGTGGGGGATCAACGTCAATGTGATCAGCCCCACCTTGCGTACCGACGCATTCGACGCGTGGGAGGCGGACCGACCTGAGTTTGTGAAGGCCCTGCGCGAGGCTCTGCCGATGCGGCGTCTCGGTGATCCGGAACTCGATGGCGGGCCGCTTGCTGTGTTCCTTGCAAGTCACGGTTCGGATTTCATCACCGGCATGACCTTCATGCTGAACGGT
>JBJTYJ010000169.1:0-13583 GCA_046082705.1 Actinomycetota bacterium
CGAGGCGTCGACCGCCGTACGTCTCAGTTCGGTTCTCGCTGATCTCTCTTCGCGCAATCCGCTTGATTCGTACCAGCGCCAAACGGGCAAGGTCGTCACGCCGGCGGTGTTGCTCGACGATCTCACCGAAGCCCTCACACGTGCCATCGGCGAGCTCACGCGACCCATCGATGCGATCCGCCACCAGGCAAAGACGGTCACCGTTGGCATCTCACGCAGCGACGAGGGACTGATGGACCGCGCACTCGTGCAAGCCGTGGTCGCGGCCGGGGCTTCGCGCGACCGACTCACATACCGAACACTCAAGATTCTTGCCGATCTCGATGCGGCGGTTGCCACCGTCAACGGTTTCACCCGCTACCGCGTCGAGGGCGGATCATCCGACGACGCGACGATCACGATCATCGACCGCGGCGGCCTGTCGAAGGACCTCAAGTCACGTGTTGACGGCACTGCGACTCTCGTCGGAACGAAGCACCGCGTCGCACGCGACCAGGAAGTGTTCGTCACTCGTGGTCGTTCCGACGGCCGCACCGTGATTCTCGTACCCGAAGTGAAGTCGGGTGAAACGACCGGCATCACACTGCTGCACGTAACGTTCCACCCGACGCTCGATGCGGCAACCATGAAGAACGTGCTCAAGGGTTACGACGACCGCTACAACCGACTCGTCGACTGGGTCAAGGAAACCGAGAACGAGTTCCGCGACGACTTGCTTGCACAACTCGGCGTCGCCGATGCGCTCATTGCGCCGATCTCCGATGCGGCCGAGCGATGGCGTGCCCGATGAAGGGAATTGGTGTCGACGCAGTCGACGTCGCTCGATTTCGTTCTGCCCTCGAGCGCACACCGTCGATGCGGCAGCGGCTGTTCACCGACGAAGAGATCGCACTCGCCACGGAGCGCGGCAACGACGCCGCGACTCTTGCGGCGCGGTTCGCCGTGCGTGAAGCAACGATGAAGGCACTCGGTGTGGGTCTCGGCGCCTTCGACTTCCACGACGTGTGGGTCCGCAAGGCACGGTCGGGCGCGCCCGAACTCGTTGTCTCGGGTCGCGCGGCTGCACTCGCCACCGACCGGGGTGTGAACGGCTGGCATCTGTCGCTCAGCCACACCGAATCGGTCGCGATCGCGGTCGTCGCCGCACTTTGACCCGTACGCTGTCTGCGTGCAGCCGGTCCTCACGCCCGAGCAGATGCGCCATGTCGATGCGAACAGTGGCGCGCCGTTCGACGTGCTCGTCGAGCGGGCGGGCCATGCAGTCGCACATGCCGCCCGGTTGATGATGGGTGGAACCTACGGGCGCCGTGTCGTGGTCGTGGCCGGCAAAGGAAACAACGGTGCCGATGGTCGGGTCGCCGCGCGACGCCTCGAGGAACGTGGTGCGCGCGTGGTCGTATTCGATGCCGAACGGGCTCCGATGATGCTCGCCGACTGCGACCTCGTCATCGATGCCGCGTACGGCACGGGTTTCAGGGGCGAATACTTCGCGCCAACGACACGTGCTCCGATTCTTGCCGTCGACATCCCGAGCGGGGTCGACGCGCTCACGGGCGTTGAGCACGGCTCACCACCGCGGGCCACCGCAACCGTCACGTTCGGAGCACTGAAGCCCGGCCTCATTCTCGAACCGGGTCGCAGCATCGCCGGCGAGGTGTCCGTTGTCGACATTGGTCTCGCAACGCAGCGCGCTGCCGACATCGACGCCCGCCTTCTTGCGGTCGTCGACCACGACGACGTTTCTGCGTGGGTTCCGCGTCGCGCGACATCGGCGCACAAATGGAACACGGGTGTACGCGCCATCGCAGGAAGCCGCGGGATGCTGGGTGCGGCACGTCTTGCGTGCACCGCGGCGTACCGCGCCGGCGCCGGCATCGTGCACCTGTCGTGCGTGGGTACCACCGGTGATGTCGACGTGCCGACCGAGGTCGTTCACCGCCCGCTGCCGGTCGAAGGCTGGGCACGAGCCGCACTTGCCGACGTCGAACGATTTGCTGCTTCTTTCATCGGTCCTGGTATCGGCCGCGGCGATGAACTCGTCGACGAATTCATCGAATTCGTCGTTGGTTGTCCGTGCCCCCTCGTCATTGATGGCGACGGGCTGCAACTACTTGGTGCCTCGCGCGACGGCCGACACGGCCGTGCCGCCGATGTCATCGCGCGTCGCCGCGCCGCAACGATTCTCACGCCACACGATGGTGAGTTCAGTGCCCTCGCCGGTGGCCCGCCGGGTGCCGACCGCATCGCGGCCGCCCGCGCAGCGGCAGCAGAGATCGGTGCAGTGGTGTTGTTGAAAGGCCCGACGACAGTCGTTGCCGACCCCTCGGGTGACGTACTGCTCGTCGAATCGGGCGACGAACGCCTCGCCACGGCCGGGTCGGGTGACGTGCTCACGGGAATCGTTGCTGCACATGTCGCGCGTGGGGCAACGCCATTGCACGCGGCCGCCGCAGGCGCATTCGTGCACGCATCGACCTTGCGCGACCTGCCCGGCGAGGGAGTCATGGCCAGTGATCTCGTTGCGGAGTTGAATCACCATGACTGACAATCTGACGCGTTGGGCTTGGGCGAGGGTCGACCTCGATGCGTACGCACACAACGTTGCCGTGTTGAAGCGGATGGTTGCCCCGTCGGGACTATGGGCGGTGGTGAAGGCTGACGCGTACGGCCACGGTGCGGTTCCCGTGTCGCGAGCCGCGGTTTCGGCCGGCGTCGATGGACTGTGCGTTGCAATCACCGCCGAAGGAATCGACTTGCGCGAAACCGGAATCGATGCGCCGATTCTGATTTTCTCGGAACAGCCCGTCGAAGAAATCGGCGACATCGTGCGTCATCGGTTGACCGCGACCGTGTACCGCCGGGAATACGTGCAGGCACTGGCCTCGGCGGCACGGCGCAACGGCGGCATGCGTGTCGACGTGCACGTGAAGGTTGACACCGGTATGCACCGCGTCGGGGCCGATCCCGCCGACGTCGCCGCACTCATTGCAACCATCGGCGACAATGTCGATGCGCTGCGACTCGCGGGCATCTACACCCACTTCGCGGCCGCCGACGTTCCCGGGCATCCGGCAAATGCGGTCCAGTCGCAGCGTTTCGCAGCCGTCCTTGATGCGCTCGGGCCGATCGACGCATCGGTTGCGGTGCACGCCGTGAATTCGGCCGGGGCGATGTCCATGCCAACCGAGCGGCGCGATTTCGTCCGCGCCGGTATCGCAACGTACGGGATCATCCCGGGCGACGGTGTGGTCGAGCACTGTGGCGAATTGCGGCAAGTGATGTCGTTGCATGCACGCGTGTCGCGCGTTCAACGTCTGGCCGCCGGCGAAGGTGTCTCGTACGGCCATCGATTCGTTGCGGCATCGCCCACGACGGTCGCGACGCTTCCGATCGGGTATGCCGACGGAGTGCCACGACGCCTGTGGTCGCAGGGTGGCGAGGTGCTCATTCGGGGCAAGCGGCGGTCGATCATTGGCGTGGTGACGATGGACCAGCTCATGGTCGATTGCGGTAACGACGAAGTCGATATTGGCGATGAAGCCGTGCTTTTCGGAACCCAGGGTTCCGCGTGCATCAGGTCCGAGGACTGGGCGCGGGCCCTCGACACGATCGGGTACGAAATCACGTGCGGCATCGGTCCACGCGTGCCGAGGCTCTACAGCCGTAGCGTGTAGCGCGAGCGATTCACGATGTACCTGCATGCCAACAAACTCGACGACACCGCAGCCATTGCCCGTGTGATTGCCGGATTCATGCGTACCGGCGATGTCGTTGTCCTTGCCGGAGACATGGGCTCGGGAAAGACCGCATTCACGAAGGCAGCCGCATCGGCTCTCGGCGTCACCGAGCCCGTCACCTCGCCGACGTTCAACCTCGTGCACACCTACGCAGGCGATGCGATCAAGGTGCATCACGTCGATCTCTACCGTCTTTCGCGTACCGACGAAATCGAGGATCTCGCCATCGACGAGTTGGCATGCAACGGTGTCGTACTCGTCGAATGGGGTGACGTGGGTGACGACGTCATCGGTGACCATCTCGAGATGCATATTGCCATCGGCGAAAGCGATGACGAGCGCGACTTCGCATTGCGACCCGTCGGGCGCCGGTGGGATGCGCGTTGGGAAAAGTTGCGCGGTGCTCTCGCGAGCCACATGGTCGACGACTGGAGCGGCCTGTGAAGATTCTTGCAATCGACACGGCCACCGAACAGGTCAGTGTCGCGGTCGGTGACGCAACACACATCGATGCGGCTTTCTGCGTTGCGAGCGACCGACGACATGTTGAGGCACTCGTTCCCGCCGTGTCGATGCTTCTCGGCAACCTCGGCATGTCGGTTCATGATCTCAGCGCAATCGGGGTCGACGTCGGTCCGGGTCTTTTCACCGGCATGCGGGTGGGTCTGGCCACCGCGCAGACGCTCGCCGATCTCGCCGAGATTCCCGTCGTCGGAGTCGACAGCCTCAGCATCGTTGCCCACGGTGCTCTCGCCGCATCTCCTCTCGACGTCGACGATGCCGACATTGTTCTGCCCGTGCTCGATGCGCGTCGCAATCAGGTGTATTGGTCGATGTTCCGCAACAACTTCTCCGCCGTGAACCCACTCGAAGAGGTGCGTCGTCCGCGCGTCGGCGACGTGGCCGAACTTCTCGAGGACATCATGGACCGTGGCCAACGCGCACTCGTTGTTGGTACCGGGGCATCGCGCTATGCCGAAGAACTCGCCACATGTGCGGAGACCACACGCATGGGAATGCGCTCGGGTCTCGAGGTGTTCCCGTTCGACCCGAACGTTCCGCAGGCCACCAACTTGTTGCGGCTTGCCGCAGCACGGGTCGAGTCGGGTGCGGTCGGTAACGGCGTTGAACCGATGTACCTGCGTCCGCCCGATGCCGAAATCAATTGGGTGACGCGATGAACCCGGTGCTCGACATCGAGATCATGCGTCGTCGCCACCTGCGTCGCATCATGCCTATCGAAGAAGTCGTCTATCCGCGCCCGTGGAGCATCGGCGTGTTCACTTCGGAACTCGACCTCGTGAAGCGTGGCGAGCGGTACTACATCGTCGGAACCATCGAAGATCGCCTCGTCGGCTACGCGGGAATTCTCTTCACCCCCGACGACGCGCATGTCACCAACATCGCAGTCGACCCGGAATGGCAGCGTCGTGGGATCGCAACCGAGTTGTTGCTCCAATTGTGCTGGAAGGCCCGCGAACATGGTTGCCAGGGAATGTCGCTCGAGGTACGCGTCAGCAACACCGCCGCCCAAGCCCTGTACGCACGGTTCGGCTTTGCGCCGGCGGGTGTTCGTCGCAAGTACTACGAAAACGTGGAAGACGCGATCATCATGTGGTGTCACGACCTCGGCTCACCCGACCACGCCCATCGCCTGCGCGCCATCGAAGACGAGCGTCGCGCGGTCGTTCAGGGGATGTCCCGATGAGCGCGGTCAACGGCGTCGACGAATCAACGGTGGTTCTCGGTATCGAGACAAGTTGTGACGAGACGGCAGCAGCAGTCGTGATGGGTGGCACTGAAGTGTTGTCATCGGTCGTCTCAAGCCAGATCGACGTGCATGCCAAGTTCGGTGGCGTCGTGCCCGAAATCGCCAGCCGTGCTCATCTCGAACTCATTCGGCCCGTTATCAACGAGGCTCTCGAAACGGCGGGTGTGCACCCCGAGCGCATCGACGCAGTTGCCGTCACCATCGGTCCGGGCCTCATCGGGGCACTTCTCGTCGGTGTCGCGGCCGCCAAGGCCACGGCATTCTCACTCGACCGTCCACTTGTCGCTGTGAACCACCTCGAGGCCCACCTCTATGCGGCGCTTCTCGAGGACCCGAACCTCGAGTTTCCTGCGGTCGTGTTGCTCGTGTCGGGGGGCAACACGCTGCTCTTGGAGATGGATGCGCCGGGCAGTTACCGCTTGCTCGGCGCCACGATCGATGATGCGGCGGGCGAGGCCTTCGACAAGATTGCCCGCTTCCTCGACATCGGATACCCGGGCGGGCAGGCAATCGACCGGGTGGCGCAGCGCGGTAACCCGAAGGCCGTCGACTTCCCCCGCGCGATGTTGCACGATGGCTACGACTTTTCCTTCAGTGGTTTGAAGACGGCGGTGATGAACCACGTGCGCAAACACCCCGACGTTGCCTCCGACGACGTCGCCGCAAGCTTCCAGTCCGCGGTCGTCGACGTGTTGGCCGCCAAGTTGATGCGAGCCGCACGTGACACCGGGGCCCGCAGCGTCGTCCTCGGTGGCGGTGTCGCTGCGAACACTTTGCTGCGCAGCGAGGTCGAACGGCTCGCCGGTGCCGAGGGTTTCCGTGTTGCGCTACCGAGCCGTGCGATGTGCACCGACAACGCTGCCATGATCGCCGCCGCCGGTTGGTACCGCCTGCGCGACCACGGACCGTCGGGCCTCGACATCGGTGCCGTGCCGAACCTCGCCCTCGTCGCCAGTACCGTGCGTACGAACCGAGCCGTTGCGTCACGGGATTGCCGGTGACTGCGGCATTGCGACTCGGTCGCCACACGGTGTCGCCACCGGTGGTTCTTGCTCCGATGGCGGGCGTCACGAACGCACCGTTCCGTACGCTGTGTCGCGAGTTCGGGCCAGGACTGGTTTACGTGAACGAAATGGTGATGGCGACGGCGCTCGTCCACGGCAACGCCCGCACGCAACGCATGGTCACCTTCGGTGCCGACGAGTCACCGCGAAGTCTGCAGTTGTACGGATCCGACCCGGTGATGATGGGCGAAGCCGCGGCGCGACTCGCCGACAACGACATCGTCGACCACATCGACATCAACTTCGGGTGTCCGGCGGCAAAGGTGACACGCCGCGGTGGTGGTGCGGCCGTGCCGCTGAAGCGCAACCTGTTGCGTGCGATCCTGCGCGAAACGGTGCGCAACGCAAAGGGGATTCCCGTCACATGCAAGTTCCGTATGGGAGTCACCGACGACCTGATCACGTACCTCGACACGGGGGCGATCGCGGCCGAAGAGGGCGTTGCGTGGGTCGCACTGCATGCGCGAACCGCCGAACAGCACTACGCGGGGCTTGCACGTTGGGATGCCATCGCGAAGTTGAAGCAACACGTCCCCGACATGCAGGTACTCGGCAACGGCGACATCTGGGATGCGCGCGATGCCCTACGGATGATCGAGCACACCGGTTGCGACGGTGTAATCGTGGGCCGTGGTTGTCTCGGCCGACCGTGGTTGTTCCGCGATCTCGTCGATGCGTTCAACGGCCGCGTAGTAGCCGACCCGCCACCGCTTGGATTCGCTCTCGACGTCATGCTCCGCCATGCACGGTCGCTCGTCGAGTTCTCGTTTCCCGGCAAGGGCATTCGCGAATTCCGCAAACACACCGGTTGGTACTTCACGGGATATCCCGTCGGTGGGGAAGTGCGGCGTCGTGCCGCGCAGGCCGACACCATCGAACAACTTGAGGAATTGTTCGCGGGTCTCGACCGCGACATGACCGTGGTGCCCAACGGTGAGCGTGCAACGCGCGGCCACACCAACGGGCCGATCCGTGTTGCATTGCCCGAGGGTTATCTCGACACGCTCGACGACCTCACGCCGCCCGACGATGACAAGGTCGCCGCGTTGAGCGGTGGCTGACACAAGCGATGGCACCAACGGCACACCGACAGCAATTCGTTCTTGCATCGCGGTCACCGCGTCGCATCGACTTGTTGCAACGCATCGGACGCAATCCCGTCATCGACCCGGCCGACATCGACGAGTCGATGCGCCCGGGTGAATCGGCTGTCGACTACGTGCAGCGTCTAAGCGCAGAAAAGGCGCAGGGCGTTCTCGTGCGCCACCCCGACGCGGTCGTGATGGGGGCCGACACGTGCGTCGAACTCGACGGCGTGGTCCACGGCCAGCCGGCCGACCGCGACGATGCGCGGCGCACCCTGCGGACGCTGTCGGGGCGCACCCACAACGTGCACACCGCCGTCACGGTTGCCAGCGCGGCCCGGTCGCGGACCATCCTCGAGTCCGCGCGGGTCACCCTCCAGCCCCTCGGCGAGGCGCTGATCGAGTGGTATCTCGACACCGGCGAGCCCTTCGGCAAGGCCGGTGCCTATGCGGTCCAGGGCCATGGGTCCGTACTCGTCACGGGAGTTCGAGGGCTCATGTCGGGGGTCGTCGGCCTGCCCGTCGGGCCCGTGGCGACCCTCCTCGACGAATTCGGCGTTTAGCACTCGTGCTCACCGGTTGCTACCGGCCGCCGACCGGCCGTAGCATTGGCACTCGCTCCCCCCGAGTGCTAACCGCCCGTCGGGAGCACCAAATTCCCATAGTTAAAAGCCATCAACCCAAGCCATATGGAGGCTGTGAAATGAACCTGAAGCCGTTGGATGACCGGATTGTTGTGAAGCCCAACGAGGCCGAGCAGACCACAGCATCTGGTCTCGTGATCCCCGACACCGCCAAGGAAAAGCCCCAGCAGGGAACCGTCCTTGCGGTTGGCCCCGGCCGCTGGAGCGACGACGAAGGCCAGCACTTCCCGCTTGACGTGAAGGTCGGCGACACCGTCCTCTACAGCAAGTACGGCGGCACCGAGGTGAGCCACGGAGGCGACGACCTCCTCATCCTCTCCAGCCGTGACGTTCTCGCAATCGTGACGAAGTAGTTCGGAGACCAAGACAACATGGCAAAGATTCTCAAATTCGACGAAGAAGCACGTCGCGCACTCGAAGCCGGTGTCAACAAGCTCGCCGATGCGGTGAAGGTGACACTCGGACCAAAGGGCCGCAACGTCGTCCTCGACAAGAAGTTCGGTGCGCCGACCATCACCAACGACGGTGTGTCGATCGCAAAGGAAGTCGAGCTCGAAGATCCGTTCGAGAACATGGGCGCACAGCTCGTGAAGGAAGTTGCAACCAAGACCAACGACGTCGCCGGTGACGGCACGACGACGGCTACCGTCATCGCCCAGGCGATGGTGCACCACGGCCTGCGCAACGTCGCAGCCGGCGCCAACCCGATGGGCCTGAAGCGCGGCATCGAAAAGGCCGTTGCTGCAGCGGTCGAGTCGATCAAGGGTCAGTCAAAGGACGTCGACGACAAGCAGGACATCGCCAACGTCGCCACCATCTCGGCTGCTGATGCCGCAATCGGTGGCGTCATCGCCGATGCCATCGACAAGGTCGGGAAGGACGGCGTCGTCACGGTTGAAGAGAGCAACACATTCGGCATCGAACTCGACTTCACCGAGGGCATGCAGTTCGACAAGGGCTATCTCTCGCCGTACTTCGTCACCGACGCCGACCGCCAAGAGGCGATTCTCGACGACCCGTACCTTCTGCTGTACTCGTCGAAGATCTCGTCGGTGCAGTCGATGCTGCCCGCCCTCGAGGCCGTCATGAAGACCGGCAAGCCGCTGGTCATCATCGCTGAAGACGTCGAAGGTGAAGCGCTCGCCACGCTCGTCGTCAACAAGATCCGTGGCACCTTCAATTCGAGCGCCGTCAAGGCTCCGGGCTTCGGTGACCGTCGCAAGGCGATGCTCCAGGACATGGCCGTTCTCACCGGTGGCCAGGTCATCAGCGAAGAAGTCGGCCTGAAGCTCGAGAACGTCACGCTCGACCTGCTCGGTCGCGCCAAGCGCGTCATCATCACGAAGGACAACACGACCATCGTCGACGGTGCGGGCTCGAAGGACGATGTGAATGCGCGCATCGGCCAGATCAAGACCGAAATCGACAACACCGACTCCGACTGGGACCGTGAGAAGCTCCAAGAGCGTCTCGCGAAGTTGGCCGGCGGCGTTGCCGTCATCAAGGTCGGCGCTGCAACCGAGGTCGAACTGAAGGAAAAGAAGCACCGCATCGAAGATGCCGTGTCGGCAACCCGCGCGGCAATCGAGGAAGGCGTGGTCGCCGGTGGTGGAACCGCTCTCGTGCGTTCGCGTCCGGCAGTCGCCAAGGTCGTCGAGTCGCTCACGGGTGACGAGGCAACCGGTGCACGCACCGTCTACGAATCACTCGTCGCGCCGGCGCGCAACATCGCCGACAACGCGGGCCTCGAAGGCGCCGTCGTCGTGCAGCGCGTCGAAAGCGAAAAGGGTGCGATCGGGCTCAACGCCGCAACCGGCGAGTTCACCGACCTCATCAAGGCCGGCATTCTCGACCCGGCAAAGGTGACGCGTGCGGCGCTGCAGAACGCAGCATCGATCGCGGCGCTCGTTCTCACGACCGAGTGCCTTGTGGCCGACAAGCCCGAGAAGAACGCGCCCGCCGCAGGCGGTGGCATGCCCGGCGGAATGCCGGGAATGGGGATGATGTAATCATCGCCATTCCCCATCGGCACAGCTTGGGGATGATGTAATCAGCCGTTCTTTCTCACGAAAGATCGAACAGCCCGGGCGAAAGCCCGGGCTCTTTCGTTGTCAGCACGTACTGTCGACGTATGTCGACAAAGCCCGCGCGCCTCGGACTTTTTCACCAAGCAGGGGACTACGTCGTTGCCGCACTTGTGTTGCTGTCGCTTTCACGCGCCGAGGTGGTGGCGTGGCCGCTGGCGATCGGCGCGTTCGGACTCGTCAACGCCGCGATGACGCGCGGCCCACTCGCTGCATACCGGCGCATTCCGTTGCCGTTGCACGGTGTGATCGACATTGGCCTCGTTGTCGTGTGTGTTGTCGGGGCCGTCGCGGCGCGCAGCAACACCACCGATGCGCTCGTACTGGTGTCGGCGGCGTTGCTGCAGGGCACGAACGTGTGGCTTTCCCGTGCGGTCGATCGTGCAAAGGAATGATGGTCTCGGTACCCTTGCCCGCATGGCCTTCGACCGTCCCGCACCCGATCTGACGAAGCTGCTCACCGCATGGGAGCAGTGGGAAAAAGGTGAGGAAATGCCCGGCAAGGCGCTCGCCAACATGAAGACCGCGGGCCTGGCCGAGATTCTGCGCGAACTGCGCGACTCGGGCTGGAAGCCGTCGGCCTAGCCGACACCACGCCGATGCGACCGGGGGGAAGCCAACGCATTCCGCGGCCCGCCGATTGGAAACCCGGTGGTCCCGCACCGTGGACCAACGCCGATCTTTCCGCCGTTCGTTCCTTCGATACCGTTGTGTCGCGATTGTCGGCGCACAGCGCACGATCGATCGACACGGAGGCCGCGCAGCAAGCCAGGCCGAGCGCAGTTCTCGTCACGCTGCATCCCGGCGATGACGGCGTCGAAGTGGTGCTCACCAAACGTGCATCGCATATGAAGAACCACAAGGGAGAGATTTCGTTCCCCGGCGGCCGGGTCGAACCCGACGAAAGCATTCGTGAAGCCGCACTGCGCGAAGCAGTCGAAGAAGTGGCCATGCCTTCGCACGACGTTGCAGTCGTCGGCGAACTCGACCACATCCTCACCGTCGTGAGTTCCAGCTACATCATTCCCATCGTCGGCACACTCGGTTACCGCCCACAGCTCACCGCGTCAGAAGACGAAGTGGATCGCGTTCTGCACGTTCCGCTCGCCGATCTCACCCGTGCCGACACCTATCGCGAAGAGCACTGGGTGACTCCCTACGGGAAGATGAACGTGTACATGTACCACCTCGACGACGAAACGATCTGGGGAGCAACCGCGCGTGTGCTCACCCAGATCATTCGTTTGTCGGTCGGCGTGTGACTCAGCCGGCGAACACGCGAACCGCGGCGTAGAAGGTGTCGGCCCAGAGAAAGCAGTTGTAACGCTGGGTGACTCTGCGTGGTGTGCACGTTGACTTCATGTCGGCGAGAAACCGGTCGTCGACGCGCTTGCGGTTCTCCTCGGTGAACGCCCCGATGATCTTCAGATTGCGGTACCCGAAGTCGTGGCGCTGGCAGGGGAGTCGGAAATTGAACGAGCGGCCGGTGTTCCCGACGAAGGGTGCACTGCAGAAGTCAGTCGACCAATCGAGGTCGCGGTAGAAGCGTCGGTTCTCGCGAACGAAGCGTGGGAACTGTGTGAGTTCGGTGGCGAAGACGCCACGTTCGACGACGGAGCCAAGAGTGGCCGCAGAATGCGGCGAAGGGGCAGCAACAGAGGCCGCCACGAAGAGGAGGGATGCGATGAGTCCCATTCACTCTCCTTTCGTCACAGGCAGTGTGTGCGTCAGCTCCCTGTGATCGTACGGAGAGTTTGCACGGTCATGATGGCGCCCACCGCGGCCTCTTCGCCCTTGTTGTTGGTGTCGGCGCAGCGGTCGAGCGCCTGTTCGAGCGTGTTCACCGTGAGAACGCCGAACGCAACGTGGACTCCGGTGTCGAGGGCGGCACGCTGCAGACCCGACGCGGCCTCACCCGAGACGTATTCGAAGTGGGGAGTGTCACCGCGGATGACCGCGCCGAGGGCGATGATCGCGTCGACGCGGCCCGTTTGGGCCAGCACCTTCGCCGCCACGGGCAGTTCGAAGGCACCCGGTACCCAATGCGTCTCGATGTCGGTGTCGCGAACGCCATGGGACGTGAAGCCGCGCACTGCACCGCGACGCAGTGCGTCGACGATCTCGAAGTTGAAGGTGGCGCACACGATGCCGAAGCGCATCCCGGTGCCGTCGATGTTGGCGCTGTTCAGTCCGTCGTTTGGTCCGACCATGGCGTGTCCTACTTTCCGTCCATCTCGATCAGGTGGCCGAGACGTTCTTTCTTCGTGCGCAGGTATTTCTCGTTCTCGGGTGTCGGCGGAATCTCGATTGCGACGCGCTCGACGACCGACAGTCCGTATCCGCCGAGGCCGCCGTACTTGGCCGGGTTGTTCGTCATGAGACGCAGTTCGTGTGCACCGAGGTCGGCGAGAATCTGCGCACCGATGCCGTACTCGCGGCTGTCGACGGGAAGACCCAGTTGCAGGTTGGCATCGATGGTGTCGAGGCCTTCGTCCTGCAGCGAGTAGGCACGAATCTTGTGGCCGATGCCGATACCGCGACCCTCGTGTCCGCGCAGGTACACGACGACGCCGCGACCTTCAGCTGCGATGAGCTTCATTGCCGCATCGAGCTGCGGCCCGCAGTCGCAGCGGCGACTGCCGAACACGTCGCCCGTCAGGCATTCACTGTGCACACGGGTGAGCACCGCGCCATCGGCGGCGATGTCACCCTGCGTGAACGCAAGGTGTTCGATGCCGTCGATCGTGCTGCGGTACGCATGACATGTGAACGTGCCCCATTCGGTGGGCACCGGTGCGGCGCCGATGTACTCGACGAGACGCTCGTGGTGGCGGCGGTACTCGATCAGCATCGCGATCGACGACAACAAGAGGTTGTGCTCGGCGCAGAACTTGCGCAAATCGTCGAGCCGCGACATCGTGCCATCGTCGTTCTGGATTTCGCAGATCACACTCGCGGGCTCGCAACCCGCGAGCCGTGCGAGGTCGACCGCAGCTTCGGTGTGACCGGCGCGTTTCAGTACCCCGCCCTCGCGGGCGCGCAACGGGAAGATGTGTCCCGGGCGCGCAAAGGCGGTGTATGCGACCGTTGGATCGGCGAG
Organism: Actinomycetota bacterium; assembly: GCA_046082705.1. Lineage (GTDB taxonomy): Bacteria > Actinomycetota > Acidimicrobiia > Acidimicrobiales > Ilumatobacteraceae > F1-20-MAGs119. The sequence continues at coordinate 13,486 of JBJTYJ010000169.1, forward strand.
TGCTGTAATGGTTGCAGCGCGATCGGCGGCCGATATTCCGGTGGTCGTACCGTCGATCAAGTCGACCGAAACGGTGAAGGCAGTGCGGTGGCTTTCGG
>JBJTYJ010000170.1:0-6940 GCA_046082705.1 Actinomycetota bacterium
GGTCAGCCGCATGGCGTTCATGGTGAAAGTCGTCGAGGACGAGGACTACAAGACCGGCAAGGATATCCAGCGCGGCATGCGCTCGGGTGCCATGTCGCACGTGACCTTCGGCAAGAACGAAGGTGGCACCCAGGCATTCCACAAGTGGGTGCAGGCCATCATCGAAGCCGACGACGACCAGCTGTCCGACATGTTCTCTGCCGGCATCGGCACCAAGTCGAACTGACGGTCACGATGTCGGACTCCACGTTCAACTTCCAGGACCTCTACCACGTTGGTGTTCGCACCGCGAACATCGCCAAGGCGATGGCCGAGCTCGGCAAGAGCCTGCGCCTCACGTGGGCCGAGGTTCAGGTGCGCGAGCAGCCCTGTTACCTGCCGGGAAAGGGGATGACATCGTTCCCGCTGAAGTTCACTTATTCCTGTGAAGGACCGCAACACGTGGAGCTCTTGGAGAGCGTGCCCGGTGCCCCGTGGTACGGCAACGACGCGCCCGGCGTGCATCACATGGGCATGTGGGTCGACGACGTGAAGGCCACCACCGATCGGTTCATCGCCGAGGGTTGGACTCTCGAGGTGTGTGGTGCAGCGCCGGAAGACGGTTATGGCTCATTCAGCTATGTGCGTGCGCCGTCGGGGTTTCTTCTCGAGCCCGTGACGAGCGCGGCCAAGCCGATGTTCGAACAGTGGTGGGCGGGTGGCCCCTTGGGTCCACCGGCGAAGAAGTAACTCGATCGAGGAATCTCAGTCGCGCGGACCGCGTGGCTTGTCGCCGCGCACCGTGATGCGGTGCATCAGTCGGGGCTCGACGTAATCAGCCGCCGCGTAATGCGATGTCGAGCGGTTGTCCCACATCGCCACGTCGCCTTCCTGCCACACCCAGCGCACGACGCGTTCGGGTTGGACCGTGTGCTCGTAGAGCATGTCTAGCAACGCACGGCTGAGGTCGATGCCGAATCCCTCGATGTAGGCGGTGAACGTCGGGTTCACGAAGAGACCCTTTTCGCCCGACTCGGGGTGTACTCGCACGACGGGGTGCCGTACGGGCTCGAGGTTCGACAGTTTCTGGCGGTTCTCCCCGGTCTTGTCTTCGTCGCGAAAGCGGCTGAATGTACCGCTGGAGTCGTGCACCGCGTGCAGTCCGTCGAGCATGTCACGCAGTGGTTCGGGCAGCGTGTTGTATGCGTCGATGAGATCGGCCCACAGCGTGTCGCCGCCGTACGAAGGGATCTTCTTGGCCGAGAGAATCGATGCAAGCGGGGGAGTCTCGGAGAAGGTGACGTCGGTGTGCCAGCGATTGTTGTAGCTGGTGCTCTTGCCGTTCGAGGTGCCGCGATCACCGACACCCAACTTGTAGTCGAGGCTGTCGAGGACGAGAACCTCGGGGTGCGCGTCATCGAGGCCACCGACCAACGGGTGCGCCGGCGTGAGTTCGCCGAACATCCGCCCGAAGGCCACCTGCTGGGTGGGTGACAGGTGCTGGTCGCGGAAGAAGATGACGCGGTGGCGCACCAAAGCTGCGCGTACGTCGGCGATCGTTGCCGGCGACAGATCGGTCTTCAAGTCGACACCGTCGATACGAGCGCCGATTGTGCCGGTGAGTCGAACCACGTCCATGGCCCGAAGGCTACTGTCGAACCATCGGACGAACTTTTCTACGCCGCGTTGCCTCGACCACGGGCCTCATCGTGCTCGGTCTTCTCATGCTCGCAACGTGGCCGGTGTGGGCCGTTGGGTCGATTCTGTTCGACTCGCTTCGCCGCAAGTGGCGTCTGCCGACCCTCCGACTTCTCGCCTTTGCCCTTGCATGGGCATGGATCGAACTTGCGGGTCTCGTTGCGGCGCTGCTGTTCTTCCTTTCGGGACAAGGAAAGAACCTGCGGGTTCACTTCGGATTGCAACGTTCGTGGGCGGGTGCCCTGATGTCGGCCCTGCGCATGACGGTCGGAATCCGCATCGTCGTCGAAAACCCTGAGGCGTTGCGACCCGGTCCAATTCTCGTTTTCTCCCGTCATGCCAGCCTCGCAGACTCCCTGGTGTCGGCGTACGCCATGGGCAACGTTGCTGGCCTGCAACCGCGCTACGTATTGAAGCGTGAGTTGATGGCAGACCCCTGCCTCGACATCGTTGGCCACCGGTTGCCGAACTATTTCCTCAACCGCGGGTCGAACAACCAAGGCGAGGAACTGCGTGGCATCGCGCAGTTGGGACACGACCTTGGGACGAACGACGTCGCCGTCATCTTCGTCGAAGGCACGCGAGCCAACCCGAAGAAGCAGGCGAAGATTCTCGAATCGATGGCGGAACGCAGCCCCGAGCGTGCAGCCCGTCTTGCGGGCATCAAGCATCTGTTGCCACCGAAGCCGGCGGGCGCGCTTGCATTGCTCGAGGCGGCACCGCATGCCGACGTCGTGATCGCGGGTCACACGGGTTTCGATGGCCTCGACACGTTCGGGGGAATGCTGAAGCGACTCGAAGCCGGCGCAGGTGCCGCGCGCATGTGGTTCGTGCGCATACCCCGTGCCGATGTGCCGACCGACGGCGTCATCGAATGGCTCGACGAACAATGGCTGGCGCTCGATCGTGCGGTCGCCGAACGCCTGGGTCAGGCTGGCAACGACGAACGAAAGGTGAATCCATGAGCAGTAGTGCCGACGTGATGCTGGCGAGCGCAATCGCGATCGCAACCCTCATGCTCTCGACGTGGGTCATCAGTGTCGTTGTGAAGAACGCCTCGATCGTCGACATCGTGTGGGGCCTCGGCTTCGTCGTCACGGGTTGGGTGTCGTTTGCCGTCGGTGACGGCGACGACACGCGCGGCTGGGTACTCGCCGTACTCGTTTCGTTGTGGGGCCTACGCCTTGCGGGCTATCTCGCCCGGCGCAACATCGGCCACGGCGAGGACTACCGCTACAGGGCAATGCGCAAACACTGGGGCCCAAGGTTTCCGATCATCAGCCTCGTCACCGTGTTCACACTTCAAGGCGTCTTGATGTGGGTCGTCTCGCTTCCGCTGCAGCTGGGCCAGGTGGAAGCGTCGCCCGGCTTCGGCCCGATCGGCACCATGGGTGCGCTCGTGTGGGCCGTCGGCCTGTTCTTCGAATCGGTGGGCGACGCGCAGTTGCGCCGGTTCAAGGCCGACCCTGCGAACGAGGGCAAGGTGATGTCGTCGGGCCTGTGGCGCTACACCAGACATCCCAACTATTTCGGCGATGCCGTCGTGTGGTGGGGTATCGCAATCGTGGCGGCCGAGGCCGGCGTCGGAGTCTTCGGCTTCATCGGCGCGGCCGTGATGACGTTCCTGTTGGTGCGCGTCTCGGGCGTTGCGCTGTTGGAGAAGAGCCTGCGCAAACGCAAGCCCGAATACGAGGACTACGTGCGCCGCACCAGTTCCTTCGTGCCGCGACCGCCAAAAGCGGGCTAGCCGAAGAACGCGGACTCGACCTCGTCGTACAGCGACAGGTCGATCGTGCGCGTGTTGCCCTGCGTGAGGGCCATCGGAACACGTTCGATGGTGTCGCCGCGCAGCACCACCATCTTTCCGAAATCTCGGGCAGTAACAGCGTCGACTGCCGCGAGTCCGAATCGTGTCGCCAGCACGCGGTCGTAGGCGGTTGGTGTACCGCCGCGTTGGATGTGTCCGATCTGCACGACGCGGACGTCGTAGCCCGTGCGCTCTTCGATCAGCGGCGCGATGGCGGCACTGATGCCACCGAGTCGGTCGCGGCCGAACTGGTCTTTCGCGTAGTTCATGTCGGGCGAGGTGCCAGGAAGCGGGCGTGCACCTTCGGCGACAACCACGATCGATGCGAATCGACCGCGACCGTGCCGGCGCTCGATGTGCTCACACACTTGGCCCAGGTCGAAGGGGCGCTCGGGAACGAGGATGGCGGTTGCGCCACCCGCAGTGCCCGCCATCAACGCGATCCAGCCCGCGTCGCGACCCATCACCTCGACCACCATCACGCGGTCGTGGCTTTCGGCCGTGGTGTGCAGCCTATCGATCGCGTCGGTGGCGACCTGGACGGCGGTGTGGAATCCGAACGAAACGTCGGTGCCAACGATGTCGTTGTCGATGGTTTTGGGAACGCCGACGATCGGCAGGCCGGCCTCTGCATGCAAACGTGAGCCGACTGTCAGCGAACCGTTGCCGCCGATCACGATGAGTGCGCCCAGGTTCAGATTGGTGAACTGCTTGCGCGTCCGCTCGACCCCGTCGCCGAAGTCGTAGGGGCTGCCTCGCGTGGTGCCGAGAATCGTGCCGCCTTTTGGCAGCAGGCCGCGCACGTTGTCGATGGTCAACTGCACGTAGTCGTTGCCGAGGAATCCCTTCCAGGCATCACGGAACCCGAGAACTCGGTCGCCGTTCTTTTCCGCTTTACGCACGACGGCCCGAATGACGGCGTTCAGGCCGGGGCAGTCGCCACCGCCGGTGAGAACGCCGATGTTCATGACAGGCTCTTCGTGAGAGCGCGTTCAAAATCGGTGATGAGGTCAGTTGGGTTCTCGAGGCCGACCGAAATTCGCAGCAGTCCATTTGCTGCCGCAGACGCCGACAACGACTCGGGATCAAGACCGTGGTGCGTGCTCGATGCCGGATGGCAGACGAGTGTTTCGGGGCCGCCGAGTGATGTCGCGGGGCGAACCAACTCGACGGCCTGCAGGAACCGTGCGCAGGCTTCGGGGCCGCCGTCGATTTCGACCGACAGCACCGAACCGAAGGCCGACATCTGGCGACGTGCCAGCACATGCTGCGGATGTGTCGACAGACCGGGGTAGTAGACCGCCGTGCAGCCGTTCTGTGCAGCGAACCACGTGGCAAGCGCGGATGCGGTGGAACACTGGCGTTCTTGTCGCACTGCAAGGGTACGTATTCCGCGCAACGCGTTGTGTGCGTCGTAGGGCGAGGCGGCCGCTCCGTGCAGAACCGAATGGGCCCACACGGCATCGATGATGTCGGTGTCGGCGGCAATCACGCCGACCAGCGCATCGTTGTGGCCGCCGATGGCCTTGGTGGCCGAGTGAAGCGAGATGTTCACGCCGTGGCGCAACGGCTGCTGGCACATCGGTGTGGCGAACGTCGAGTCGACGAGAGTGAACGGCGCGCCGATCGCGCCAACTTCGTCGAGGTCGGCAATTGCAAGTGCGGGGTTCGCCGGCGTTTCTGCGATGACAAGCATCGTGCGTGGCTTCTTTGCGGCTTCCGTAAACGACCCCGGCACCGTGGCGTCGACGAAAGTGACGTCGATTCCCATGCGACGAACGGGGCCTGCAAGCAGGGCGAGCGTGCCGCCATACAACTGTCGCTGGGCGACGACGTGATCACCGGGCGAGCAAAGTGCGAAGACAACGGTTGCGATTGCTCCCATGCCCGACGCGAAGGCGAGTGCGTCGTCGGCACCTTCCAAGTCGGCCACGGCCTCTTCGAACAGGCGGACCGTCGGGTTCGTGTAGCGGCTGTAGGCCTTGCCGCGTCGACCGCGAACGATTTCGTCGTGAGTGGCCGCGAGCCCGTCGCTCGACCAGACCGTGGATGTGGAAATGTCGGCCGACAGACCACGTGCACCACGGCGGCCCGCGGTGATCGCGGTGGTGTCGAGATGCTGGTCGTCGTTCACCCGAACACTCTACCGATGCAAACCCGACTGAATTGGTAGGAATTACGGTAGCCTCGTCGTTCATGCGCCCCGGCATCACCGGCCTCGAAGACGAGGCCATCACGATCATCCGCGAGGTCGCCGCATGTTTCGAGCGTCCGGTGATCCTTTTTTCGGGCGGCAAGGACTCGGTCGTCATGCTGCACGTGGCCGTTCGGGCCTTTGCTCCGGCCCGGTTGCCCTTTGCGGTCATGCACGTCGACACCGGTCACAACTTTCCCGAGGTCATCGACTTCCGTGACCGCTGTCTGGCAGGTCTTGGGCTGAACCTGACGGTCGCTTCGGTGCAGGCGGCCATCGACGCCGGCAAGGTTGCCGATGCCCCGTCGCGCAACCCACTGCAGACCGTGGCCCTGCTCGATGCGATCGCAGAGAACAAGTTCGACGCCGTTTTGGGTGGCGCCCGCCGCGACGAAGAGCGTGCCCGCGCCAAGGAACGCGTGTTCTCGCACCGCGACACTTTCGGCCAATGGGACCCGAAGAACCAGCGCCCCGAACTGTGGAACATCTACAACACCAGCCACAAGCAGGGTGAGCACTTTCGCGTGTTCCCGCTGTCGAATTGGACCGAGCTCGACATCTGGACCTTCATCAAGGAACACGACATCGAACTGCCGAGCATCTATTTCGCGCACAAGCGTCGCGTCTTCAAGCGCGGCGGAATGCTGATGGCCGACACCGAGTTCCTGCGCCCCGACGCGAACGAAGAGGTATACGAAGAAACCGTTCGCTTCCGCACCGTCGGTGACGCCACGTGCACCGCCGCCGTGCCGTCGACTGCGGCCCGCATCGACGACGTTCTTGCCGAAACAGCGGTCGCCCGCGTCACCGAGCGTGGTGCAACGCGTGCCGACGACAAGATCTCCGAAGCCGGCATGGAAGACCGCAAGCGACAGGGGTACTTCTGATGCGTCAGCTGCGCTTTGCCACCGTGGGTTCCGTCGACGACGGCAAGTCGACGCTCATCGGCCGTCTTCTCTATGACTCGAAGAGCATCTTCGAAGACCAACTCGAACACGTCGAGGCAGTCAGCAAGCGCCGTGGCGATGACTACGTCGACCTGTCACTCGTCACCGACGGTCTTCGCGCCGAGCGCGAGCAGGGCATCACCATCGACGTGGCCCACCGCTATTTCGCCACGCCCAAGCGTTCGTTCGTCATCATGGACTGCCCGGGCCACGTGCAGTACACGCGGAACATGGTCACCGGCACCTCGACCGCGGACCTCGCGATCATCCTCATCGACGCCCGCCACGGCGTCGTCGAACAAACGCGTCGCCACA
>JBJTYJ010000171.1:0-2043 GCA_046082705.1 Actinomycetota bacterium
GTGGCGCGCCACTCCATTGCGGTGGCCTGCAACACCATGCCGGCAACCAGGTCGCGGTGGCGGTGTGCGAGGTGCAGGGAAATCGGGCCACCCATCGAATAACCGACGGTGATCACCTTGTCGATGTTGAGCCAGCGCACGAGTGCCGCTGCATCGTCGGCGCATTCTTCGAGGCTGAAGGTGCGGTTTGGGCGCAGACCACGGCCGTGGCCACGGTGGTCGACGCCGATGAACGAATAATCCTTGGCCAGTTCTTCGTAGGCGGTGAAGAACTGCGTGTCGCTGGAGGCCGTCCAACCGTGCAGCAACAACAGCGTCGGCGCGTTTGGGTCGGGGTGTTGGTGATGACGAAAGAACATTTCGCCACGGTCGGGCAACACCACGAGGCGTGCCTCGGGCAACCACGGAATGGGTCCGCTGTTGCGCACCAGCCACTTGTTCGTTTTCATTTGCGGTTTCTCATTTGCATTTGGCGCATCTTCCCACGAGATCGAGACGGTGATGGTGCAGCGTGAAGCCGCTGCCCTCAGCGAGTTTTGCCAACGCTTCGTCGAGTTGTTTTTCGATTGCCGGCGGAACGGTGACGTCGAGCATCGCGCCACATTCTTCGCAGAGCAGATGGTGGTGGTGGCCGATCAGGTCTTCGGCCAGTTCGAAGCGGCCGAATTCGTCGTTGCCGACGATGCGTGTCACCACACCGGCTGCTTCCAGCACCGACAGGTTGCGGTAGACCGAGCTTTGCGGCAGGTCGTCGGTGAGACGTTGAATTTCCTGAATCGACACGGGCCCGCCTGCGGAACGCAATGCGGCAACAAGTGCGCGGCGCGCCGGGGTGTAACGCTGGTCCAAGGCGACGAGTCGCGCGAGTACGACGTCGTCGAGTTCGCTCACTAGTGCACCCCGTAGAAAGCCTGAATGCGAATGCCGGTTTGCATGATGTCGTCGAGAATGTCGTTGTTCGGCAACAACGCATCGCCGAGGGCCAACACGCCGGGCGCAATGGGTGTGCCGAAGTGGGCCTGACGGCGCAGTTCGTGTGCGGCCGACGCGGCAACCGAACCCGCGATCTGTGCCATTGGGTGTGCGGTGCCGGCCACTTCGACGGCGCGCTCTCCCCCGCGCACACCGCGTACCTCGACGCGCAGTGCACCCATGTCGCCACCCGCACGGGGCGGGGTGAGCATCGGCAGACGTGCGGTGAGGCGGTCGCGACGGGTGGCAGAGGTGCGGGCGCTGATGCGGCCAAGGTGTGGGAAGGCGTGCTTCACCAACAGAGGGTCGGCCAGGTCGGCGCGATAGCAGTCGCGCGAGCCGATGGGCTCGGGGAACCAACACAGTTCTCGGCCGCTGCCCGCGGGACGACGCAGCCAGTCGTCTTCGTGCCAGCCAAGCGCGGTTCCCGACAACACCTCGTGGTGCTGGCGTGCGCATTCGGGGCCGCCCGTGCCGTGCACCGCGATGTGGACTTCGTCGAAGGATTCGAATTTCGCGCCGAGATACGACACCAGCAGGCCGGAAAGGCCGGGTGAACATGCAGCACCCACGATGAGGGTGCGGCCCGCGGCGAGTGCGTCGCCGTGCAGGTCGAGCAGAGCGAGAACGTCCTTGGTGTCGTCGCTGACCGACACCACGTGGCAACCCGCTTCGAGGAAACGACGTGCCGTGCGCACGTGGTCACCCGCGTGGGCCAACAACACCACTTCGGTCAGCACCGGGTCGACTTCGTTCACGGTGTTGTGCGACACCGAACGCACTTCGTGGCCGCGGCGACGCAATTGGTCGGCAGCGTGGGTTCCCACGAGGCCGGTGCCGGCAACGACGATCACAGGTGCCTACTTGGGCGAAGCAATGTCGCGCCAGCCACCCTGCTGGGGCGGCACGCCACCCTTGCCCTTCACGCGCAGCGCGGCGGCAATGGCGCCCGCGACACTCAGCGCCAAGAAGGCCCGACGGATGAACTTCATAGAGCGCGAAGCCTAACGGCGGGCCGGAAACGACCCGCCCCGAAAGATATTGCCCATTTTCTTGGCCAGGATGTTGGTC
>JBJTYJ010000172.1:0-4296 GCA_046082705.1 Actinomycetota bacterium
GCAAGACCACCCCCGTTGTGGTTCGCATAGGGCTGGTCGAGGGTGAAGAGAACGGTGCGCGACGTGGGATCGGCGGTGTTGTCGGCGCGCATGCGATAGCGCGCAACGACGGTGTTGCCGTCGTCATCGGTGTAGTTGACGTAGACGAAGCGGCCGTTCGGATGGAAGGCGAGACCGAGGAGCCCTCGTTCACCCGAGGCCCCGGTGAGTCCGGTGAGGTCGAGTGCCGTCGACTTCACTTTTGTTTTGGTGTCGAAGCGCACGACCCTGCCGTCCTGTTCGGCGATGTAGAGACCCGAGTCGGAGGCGCGCGAGGCGATGTCGGTGGGCTTGGTGACCGTGGTGACCTTGGTGAGCCGTGCCGTCGGGTCGACTACCGCTGTGGCGCCGGTTGGTGCGGCGACGCCGATGATGAAAGCAGCGACGAGAAGAAGCGACGCGTTCGCCCTACGCATCGGGGTTGACGCGGGCGAGGCCTTCCTGCACGACGGTGATCGCCAACTGGCCGTCCTTTGTGTAGATCGAACCACCGGCGAGACCGCGGGCGTTCGACGTCGAAATCGAGTACTGGTCGTACAGCATCCACTCGTCGGCGCGGAACGGCCGGTGGAACCACATCGCGTGGTCGAGGCTGGCCATCTGCACACCCTTCGAATTCCACGACAAACCGTGCGGCAGGAGAGTGGTGTCGAGGAGTGTGAAGTCGCTTGCATAAGTGGCGATGCACGTGTGCAACACCGGGTCGTCGGGCAACCTGCCGTCGGCCCGCATCCACACACGCTGGCCGAGCGTGGGTACACCTTCACGCGAGAACGGATCGGCGTCGACGTAACGCAGGTCGATGGGTCGTGGGCGGTCGTACCACTCGCCGATGATGTGTTTGTACGGGGCCATGCGCGTTTTGAAGTCGGGCAGCGTGTCGGGGTCGGCGAGGTTCGTGGGACCGTTGATCTGGTGGTCGGGCCCCGCCTCGTTCAAGTGGAAAGAGGCCTGAAGGTTGAAGATGACCTGACCGTGTTGAATGGCGACGACTCGGCGTGTGGTGAAACTGCGTCCGTCGCGAATGCGGTCGACGTTGTAGAGAATCGGCACCCACGGGTCGCCCGGGCGCAGGAAGTAGGCGTGCAGCGAGTGCACGTGGCGGTCGGCCTCGACGGTGCGAGCCGCGGCGACGAGGGCCTGTCCGGCGACCTGTCCACCAAAGACACGCTGGCGGTTCTCGTCTGGGGACTTTCCGCGGAAGACGTTGACTTCGATGGCTTCGAGGTCGAGTAGGTCGATGAGGTCGTCGAGCGCTGATTTCATTGCCCCTCATGTTGTCAGGGCAGGGGACCGCACACAACGTGGGGGAGGGGTACCATCGCCCCCGTGGCATTACTACCTCTCAACCCCGATGAACTCCTTTCCACCACCCGTGCGGTGCGCAAGCGCCTCGACTTTTCGAAGCCGGTCCCCGATGACGTCGTGCGCGAGTGCGTGTCGGCGGCCATGCAGTCACCCTCGGGCAGCAACATGATGACGATGAGCTTCGTCATCGTGCGCGACGAAGCCAAGCGCAAGGCGATCGGCGAGGTGTACAAGAACTGTTACGGCATGTACAAGTCGATGGACGGCGTGTACATCGGTTCCATCGACAAGGGCGATGCCGCGGCGAACCAGCAGCAGAAGCGTTCCGCCGAGTCGGCCGACTTCCTCGGCGAACACATGGGTGATGCGCCGGTGCTCGTCATCGGTTGCACGCAGGGTGCGCGCCTCGACGGCGCGCCCGCGATGATGTCGGCGTCGATGCTCGGCAACATTCTTCCGGGCATGTGGTCATTCATGTTGGCGGCACGTGCGCGCGGTCTCGGTACCGCATGGACGACCGTGCACCTCATGATGGAGCAGCAGGTTTCCGACATCCTCGGTATTCCGTTCGAGACTGTGCAGCAGGTGTGCCTGTCGCCGCTCGCCTACACCACGGGCACCGACTTCGCGCCCGCGGCACGTCCGCCGGTCGACTCGATCATTCACTGGGACGGTTGGTGATCGATCCCGAATTGCGCCGCCATGCATTGGCGGCGCGCGGTTTCATGCCGGAAGACGAGGGCGACGCCCTCTTCGATGCGGCGTGTTCATTGCGGGGTGGCGTGGTCCGCGCACCGATCGTCGAAATCGGGTCGTGGTGCGGTCGCTCGACCGTGTGGCTCGGTGCAGCCGCACGTCAACTCGGCACCGTGGTGTTCGCCATCGACCATCACCGCGGCAGCGAGGAAAACCAACCGGGATGGGAGTGGCATGACCCGACGCTCGTCGACGCGGCGACGGGGCTCATCGACACGCTGCCGTTCTTTCGTTCGACGATTGCCAAGGCAGGCCTCGAAGACGTCGTGGTTGCGATCGTGGGTGCGTCGCCCGTTGTTGCCTCAGGTTGGAACACACCCATCGGGTTTCTTTTCATCGATGGTGGCCACGGCGTCGACCCGGCCCGTGCCGACTATGCGAACTGGACCCCGCACGTGATGATCGGCGGCTTGTTGGCGATTCACGACGTGTTTCCCGACCCAGCCGACGGTGGCCGGCCACCGTACGAGGACATCTATCTTCCCGCTCTCGCGAGCGGACGTTTCGAAGAGGTGTCGGCGACGGGCAGCCTGCGTGTACTGCGTTGCGTGCGCTGACGACTAGCCGTCGAGAAAGCCGTGGCGAAACAAGCGTGAACCCGGTGATGCGCCGGTGATCGCATCGGCGGCGAGGATGATTGCCGCGCCCGTGTAGGCGGTGCGCTCGTCGGCGGGAAAGGCGATGCGGTCGGGGTACACGATGCCGGTGAGATACGAACCGTCGTCGCAACGGTGCGGTCGCGTCCATGCGAGCAGTTTCACCGCGGTGTCGATGTCGCCGAGAGCGGAGTGGGCGAGTGAACATTCGGCGGTTTCGGCGGCCGTGACCCACGGTTCATCGCTGACGCAGCGGATGCCGAGACCACCCATTGCGAACGTGTTCCACAGCGATGCGAGCCGGTCCTTCGCCTGCGCGCCCTCCATGGTGCCGGTCATCACCGGGTAGTACCAGTCCATTGCCCAACGGTCCTTCGGTTCGAAGGCGTCGAGGTTGGTTCGCACGACACGGTCGATCGCATCGGCGGCGCGCAACAGATGGTCGGGGTGGTCGTCGACGAGTGCGGCGAGCATGGCTCCGCAACGCAGCGAGTGCCTGATCGACGACGAACCGGTGAGTAGTGCGTAGTCCCACGGCGTGCCTTCGGTTTCACGGGCCCACAACACGGTGCCGTCGGCCCGACGGTGGGCGAGCACCCATTCGAGCGCGGAACTGACGACTGGCCACAGATTTTTCACCGTTGCAAGATCGCCCGTGCACAGCCAGTGGTGCCACAGTCCGGCCGCGACGTAGGCGCACACGTTGGTGTCGAGTTTTGCGTCCTCGATCGTGCCATCGGGCAGGTAGTAGTTGTGCCACGCTCCGTCCTCGCGTTGCGTGTTCGCCAGCCATTCGTAGGCGCGGCGAGCCTCGTGGTGCATTCCGATCGTGTCGAGTGCCATTGCCGTCTCAACATGGTTCCACGGGTCGCAGTGCCCGCTGTCAAACCAGGGGATCATCCCGTTCGGAAGTTGCAGGCGCGCGATCGAAGCCGCGGTTTCGTGCAGTTCCGCGTGGGTGACGACACCGCTGATCGTGAGGTCGCTTTTCATCGCGACGCCCCGACGAGTGCGCCACGGCGTGCGTAGACGACGTAGCTCTTACCGAGCACCGGGCTGAGCACCCGCTCGACGACTTTCATGCCGCGCGGCTGGTTCACGATGTCCCATTCGAGAAAGCGTCGGTAGGCGGCAACGGCCCGATGGTCGTTGTTCGACGGACCGACCGCGCACTTCAACCACCAATAGGGGCTGTGCAGCGCGTGCGCGTGGTGCTGGCCGACGATGTCGAAACCCGCGGTGCGCAGCTTCGCCTTCAGTTCGGTCGCCGAGTAGATGCGCACGTGACCACCGGGTGATTTCGGCGCGTGGTATTCGTCGGAGAGCATCCAGTTGATCTTTTCCGGGAACCAAGTGGGAACCGTCGCCGCCAGTACACCGCCTGGTTTCAACACGCGGTGCAGTTCGGCCATGGCTGCGTTGTCGGCATCGATGTGCTCGAGCACCTCGGAGGTGACGACACGGTCGAACGTCGCATCGGCAAAAGGCAGCCGGGTTGCGTCACCGCGCAAACACGCCACGAAGTTGTCGGTGGTGATTTCATCGGCCGCGGCCATTGCGGCAAAGGTGTTGCGCGTGGTCACGACTTCGTCGCTGG